>JANMCS010000429.1:0-7256 GCA_031361405.1 Betaproteobacteria bacterium | reverse complement strand
CGCCTATGGCTGTGCTCCGGCGCCATCGCTCAAGCTGTCCACCAACACGCCGCTGTGGATCAAGCAGGAAGAGGACATCGATTTGAACTGCGGCGAGATCGCGGACGGCAATGCGTCCGTGGAGGGTTTGGGCGTGCGCCTCTTCCAGATGATCCTGGCCACCGCATCGGGCACCAAATCCAAAAGCGAGAAGCACGGCTACGGACAAAGCGAGTTCGTGCCGTGGTATCTCGGCGCGGTGATGTGAAGACATGGAATTGCAGGAAACACGTGCGGCCGATGAACGGGATTCGGGTACCGAGCGGTCGGGTTGACACTCGTCCGCATGCCCCGTAGGCTCGTCACAGGCTGCAGTGAACAAGACGGCGTACGCCGCGTCACGCAGCATCAACATCAACGGAGGAATTGCATGAATCTGTTCAGGAAAATTGCGCTCGCGATCGTCGCGGTGGGCATCTTTGCCACCCCGGCCGCGGCCCAGGAAAAACTCACGGTCTGGTGGGTCAAGGGCTTCTATAAATCGGAAGACGACGCGCTGTTCGAGGCCATCAAGAAGTTCGAGACCAAGACCGGCGTCAAGGTCGACCTGTCGCAGTACCCGGTGCAGGACATGATTCCGAAGACGGTTGCGGCGCTCGATGCCGGCACGCCGCCTGACGTGGCCTATGCCGACGTCTACGATTTCCAGGTCACCGGCAAGTGGGCGTTCGACGGCAAGCTCGCCGATATCTCGGACATCATGGCGCCCAACAAGGACAAGTTCCTGAAGGGGGCCGCGGAAACGACGTTCCTCTACAACGACAAGACCAAGAAGAAGGCGTACTACGCGTTCCCGATCAAGCAGCAGACGATGCACATCCAGTACTGGAAGAACATGCTGGCCGACGCGGGCTACAAGGAGTCCGACATCCCCACCTCGTGGAAAGCATACTGGGACTTCTGGTGTGACAAGGTGCAGCCCGACCATCGCTCCAAGACCGGCAAGCGCACCTACGCCGTCGGCAATCCGATGGGTGTGGACTCCAGCGACTCGTTCTATTCGTTCCTGACCTTTGTCGACGCGTACAACGTGAAGCTGGTCACCGACGACGGCAAGCTCACGGTTGATGATCCCAAGGTCAAGGCCGCATTGGTCGCCGCGCTGAAGGACTACACCAGCATCCGCACGCGGGGCTGCACGCCGCCGTCCTCCACCAGCTGGAAGGACCCGGACAACAACGTCTCGTTCCACAACAACACGATCCTGATGACGCACAACGCCACCATCTCGATCGCGGCCAAGTGGCTCGACGACGCGAACAATCCGGCGCTGTCGGCCGAGCAGCGCGCCACCGCGAAGAAGAACTACGAAGAGAACATCGCCACCGCCGGCTTCCCCAGGAAGCCCGACGGTACCCCGATGATCTATCGCGCGGCAGTGAAGACCGGCGTGATCTTCGAGAATGCCAAGAACATCAAGCGCGCCAAGGAATTCGTCGCGTTCCTGCTGGAAGAGCAGAACTTGCAGCCGTACGTCGAGGGTTCGCTCGGCCGCTGGTACCCGGTCACCAAGGCGGGTACGCAAAGCAAGTTCTGGCAGGCAGACCCGCATCGCAGGGCCGTGCAGGCGCAGTTCAACGCGGGCACCACGCCGTTCGAATTCACCAAGAACTACAAGTTCACGGTGCTGAACAACGAGAACGTCTGGGCGAAGGCGATGAGCCGTGTGGTCAACGACGGGTGGACGCCTGAAAAGGCCACCGACGAAATGATCGCCCGCATCAAGCAGGTCGCGGGCTAGCGGGCGTCGCGCACCTTCGGGGCTCCCGAGGCGGGGTCCCGAAGGCAGCGATTGTTGCGAATCACGGAGATTGCCTCGACGTGTCCACGATCGTCCTCCCCAACACCCAACCGGGCAAGGCCGGATCCGCGCGCAAGCCGTGGTCCACGTGGCAGACGTGGGGCCTGATCCTGCTGGCGCCGTACATGCTGGTCTTCGCCGCGTTCGTGCTCTATCCGGTGGGTTACGGCCTGTGGCTGGCGCGCCATCCGGCCAGTTACGTGCAACTCACGGAAGACCCGATCTTCCTGCGGTCGATCCTCAATACCATTGCGTTCGTCTTGATCGGCATCAACGTCAAGATGGTCATCGCGCTGTTCCTGTCCGGCTTCTTCGTGCAGGCCCGTCCCTGGATCAAGTGGTTGTCGCTGCTCTTCATCCTGCCGTGGGCCGTGCCGTCGATCCCCACGATCCTGTCGTTCCGGTTCATGCTCAATCCGGAATGGGGCCTCATCAATTCGCTGATCTTTCGCTACACCGGGGCCGACGGCCCCAACTGGCTCAATGATCCCATCCTCGCGCTGGGCATTGCGATGCTGGTGCACATCTGGAACTCGCTGCCGTTCTGGACGTTGATCCTGATCGCCGGGCGGCTGGCAATCCCCGCCGAACACTACGAAGCCGCGTCGGTTGACGGCGCCACCGGTTGGCAGAAATTCAAGTTCATCACGTGGCCATCGATGCGCACGCTGTACCTCACGTGCACGATGCTGTCGATGATCTGGACACTGGGCGATTTCAACAGCGTGTACCTGCTGACCGGCGGCGGCCCGGCGGATCTCACCCACGTGCTGGCCACGCTCGGCATCCGCTATCTGCGCCTCGACCAGATCGATTTGTCGATGGCCGCGATCGTGTGCACGATGCCGCTGGTGTTGCCGATGGTGTATTTCATGATGAAACGGCTTTCGAAGTGAACCCCGGAGTGCGATCATGACCTGGCGCAAGGTCAGCACCGAGGCGAAGCTGCTGCTCGTCGGCATCCCGCTGCTGTTGTGGACGATGCTGCCGATCTACCACCTGTTCCTGTTCGCCATCTCGCCCAAGGAATCGGCGCTGGGCGGCAAGCTGTGGCCGGACACGCCCACGCTGCAGAATTTCCGCATCGTGTTCTTCGAGCAGCATCACTATCTCGACCACTTCTGGCTGCAGATGTGGAATTCGCTGTTCATCGCCGTCGCGGTCGGGCTGCTGACGCTGTTCGTGGCCACCGGCGCGGCCTTCGCGATCAGCCGCCTCAAGGTGCGCGGCGGCCGCACCATCATGAATCTCGCGCTGTTCACGTACTTCATTCCCGCGGCGTTTCTTGCGGTGCCGATGTACAAGACGATGGGCATCTACGGGTTGCTCAACAACCAGTGGGCGCTGATCCTCGCGATGATGACCATCGCCGCGCCATACTCGATCTGGGTGCTGAAGCAGGCGTCCGACAAGCTGCCGTTCGAGCTGGACGAGGCCGCGCGCATCGACGGCGCGTCGCCCATGCAGCTCTTTCGCCTGGTCTACCTGCCGCTGATGACGCCCTCGCTGGTGGCGGTGGGCACCTACGCGCTGCTGCTGGCGTGGAATGAATACCTGTATGCATTCCTGCTGCTGTCCAACGACCGCGACATCACGCTCGGCGTCGCGTTGGGCAATTTCCTTGCCGCCGATGATTCGCCGTGGGAAATCCTCATGACCACGGGACTCCTCTACGCATTGCCGCCCGCGGCGATCTACTACACGTTCAAACGGTACATGGTCGGCGGACTCACCGCCGGTGCCGTCAAGAGCTGATTCCGGAGTCTGCCGATGGCCACTGTTTCCTTTAATACCGTCGAGAAATCGTATGGCACCACCAAGGTGCTGCACGGCGTAAGCTTCGACATCCACGACGGCGAATTCGTCGTGCTGGTCGGGCCTTCCGGCTGCGGCAAGTCCACGCTGTTGCGTATGCTGGCGGGGCTGGAGGAGATCACCGGCGGCACCATCGCCATCGACGGCCGGGTCGTCAACGACGTCGAGTCGAAGGATCGCGACATCGCGATGGTCTTCCAGAGCTACGCGCTGTATCCCCACATGACGGTCGGCGAGAACATGGCGTTCAGCCTGAAGCTGCGCAAGGCCGACGCCAAGGTGATGGAGGAGCGCGTGGCCAATGCGTCGCGCATCCTCAACCTCGACCCCTACCTCAAGCGCTATCCGCGCGAACTGTCGGGTGGCCAGCGGCAGCGCGTGGCGATGGGCCGCGCCATTGTCCGCGATCCCAAGGTGTTTCTCTTCGACGAGCCGCTATCCAATCTCGACGCCAAGTTGCGCGTGGCGATGCGCGCGGAGATCAAGGCGCTGCACCAGCGGCTCAAGACCACCACCGTGTACGTCACGCACGACCAGGTCGAGGCGATGACCATGGCCGACCGCATCGTCGTGATGCACGACGGTGTGATCGAGCAGATCGGTGCACCGCTCGACCTCTACGATCATCCCGAAAATCTCTTCGTGGCGCAGTTCATCGGCTCGCCAGCGATGAACGTCGTCAACGGCAAGGTCAAGCGCGCGGGTGGGCAGGCCTTCGTCGACGTCGCTGGGGGCATGCGCTGGCCGTTGTATCAAAGTCCGGGCGCGGAGGGCCAGGCGGTGGCCTATGGCATCCGTCCCGGCGATCTCACGCTTACGGCGCCGGATGCGGTCAACGCCGTGCCGGGTGAAATCGTCGTCGTGGAGCCCACCGGCGCCGAAACCGAACTGGTCATACAGGCGGGCGAGGCCACGTTCACGCTCGTCACGCATGGCCGCACCACGGTCAATCCCGGTGACCGCATCGGGCTTGCCGTCGATCCCGGGAAGGTGCACGTTTTCGATCAGGGCACCGGCGTGCGGCTTGCCGCGTGACATTGCTTTACGTTTCGTTTGATCCTGTAGGCGAGGCTTTAGCCTCGCAGCGCCGATGTGGCAGCATTCCCGCGAGGCTAAAGCCTCGCCTACAGTTTTTTTAAACATCAATCCATCAAATCACATTCCGACCATGAGCAAAGCAGCCCCCAAGAAGAAGCGTCAACTCCGTTCCCAGCAGTGGTTCGGCCTCGAAGACCGCGACGCGATCACCCATCGGTCGTGGATGAAGAACCAGGGCATTCCCCAGGACCAGTTCGATGGCCGGCCTGTCATCGGCATCTGCAATACGTGGTCGGAAGCCACACCGTGCAACGCGCACTTCCGCGACCTGGCCGAGCAGGTCAAGCGCGGGGTGTGGGACGAGGGCGGCTTCCCGATCGAATTTCCGGTGATGAGCCTGGGTGAGACGCTGATGCGCCCCACCACGATGTTGTTCCGCAACCAGACGTCGATGGACGTCGAGGAGTCGATCCGCGCCAATCCATTCGATGGCGTCGTGCTGCTGATGGGCTGCGACAAGACCACGCCCGCGCTGCTGATGGGCGCCGCGTCGTGCGACCTGCCGACGATCGGCGTCTCCGGCGGTCCGATGCTGAACGGCAAGTACCGCGGCACGGACATCGGCTCCGGCACGATGGTGTGGAAGGTCACCGAGATGCTGAAGACCGGCGAGATGAAGCCCGCCGACATGCTCGAGGTGGAATCGTGCATGTCGCGCTCGCCCGGGCATTGCATGACGATGGGTACGGCGTCGACGATGGCGTCGATGGTCGAGGCGTTGGGCATGGGCCTGCCCACCAACGCGGCGATCCCGGCGGTGGATTCGCGCCGCAAGGTGCTGGCGCGGATGGCCGGGCGGCGCATCGTGGAGATGGTGCACGACGACCTGCGGATGTCGAGATCCTCACCAAGGAGGCATTCGAGAACGCGATCATGATCAATGGCGCAATCGGCGGCTCCACCAATGCGGTCGTGCACCTGCTGGCCATCGCCGGCCGCATGGGCATCAAGCTGTCGCTCGACGATTGGGACCGCCTGGGCCGCGACATGCCGTGCCTCGTCAACCTGATGCCATCGGGCAAGTACCTGATGGAGGATTTCTACTACGCCGGCGGCTTGCCGGTGGTGATCAGGGAGGTCGGCAAGTTCCTGCACAAGAAGGCGCTGACCGTCAACGGCAAGACGATCTGGGAGAACAACAAGGACGCCGCCAACTACAACACCGACGTGATCACGCCGCTGGCCAAGCCGTTCAAGCCGCTGGGCGGCATCGCGGTGCTGCGCGGCAACCTGGCGCCCGGCGGGTGCGTGATCAAGCCTTCTGCGGCCACGCCCAAATTGCTGAAGCACAAGGGCCGCGCGGTGGTGTTCGAGAACATCGAGGACCTGCACGCGCGCATCGACGACCCCAAGCTCGACGTCGATCCGTCGTCGGTGCTGGTGTTGAAGAACTGCGGACCGAAGGGCTACCCCGGCTTTCCCGAGGTCGGCAACTTCGCGCTGCCCGCCAAGATTCTCAGGAAGGGCGTCACCGACATGATCCGCATTTCCGATGCGCGGATGTCGGGCACCGCCTACGGCACCGTGGTGCTGCACACGGCGCCCGAAGCCGCCGCGGGTGGTCCGTTGGCACTGGTGCGCAACGGCGACATGATCGAGATCGACGTCGCCAAGCGCAAGATCCACCTGCACGTGACGGACGAGGAACTGGCCAAGCGCAAGTTGAAGTGGAAGCCGTTGCCGCCACATGCCACGCGCGGCTGGGTCAAGCTCTACTGCGACACCGTGCTGCAGGCCGATCGCGGCGTGGATCTCGATTTCCTCGTCGGCAAATCGGGCGCCAAGGTCGGCAAGGTCAGCCACTGAGTCGCGGGGCAGGTGGTCACGCGATACTTGGCGCGTACCGCCGGTCGCGTCGATAATTGCCGCATGGCCACTGCCCCGAATTACCTCAATCCCGGCGTGATGGATGGCCTGCGCCGCGTGCGCATGCCGGTGGTCGATGCCACCGATGCAACTTTGCGCGGCTACGGCTTCCTGGTCGACGATCGCGACGCGTGCAGGATCGAGATCGTGCGCTGGCCCGCGCAGGGTTGGCGCACGGTGGACGAGGACTCCGGCAACGAAGGCGGCACCACGCAAGGCGTCTTCGTCAGCGAATGGAAAGGCGACATCCTGTACGGTCGCAACGAGGCCGTGGGCGGCCACTACGTGCTGGCCTTTGCCACAGAGCCGTCGGTGGCGGTCGAAACGCATACCCGCGCGCCGGCGCAGATGCTGCTGTGGCATTGCAACTATCATCCGGACGGCGTGCTACTTTTTTTTCCGCTCGATGCCCGCACCTATTACGTGCCGCTGGCCCTGCCCGGCGACGACGTGCAGCCCGAGGACTTCGTGTGCTTTCGCTGCGAGGGTCGCCGCGGGCTCTACATCCATCCCGAGGTCTGGCACGAGGGCGTGTTTGCCCGTTCAGGCACGCAACGTTTCTTCGACAGCCAGGGCGCCGTACATGCGCGCGTGTCCATCGATTTCGCGCGCGAGTTCGACTGCCTGCTCGAGGCGC
>JANMCS010000362.1:0-2652 GCA_031361405.1 Betaproteobacteria bacterium | reverse complement strand
TCAGGACTTGCGACCGGCGTAGCGTTCGCCGGCGGCGACAGGCGCCTTCAGCCAATTCTGCGGCGGCGGCAGCGGGCACGTCGTGTAGGCGGAGAACGCGCACGGCGGGTTGTACGCGCGGTTCAGGTCGACGACCCACTGGCCGTCCCTTGGCTTCTCGATCGACAGGAACCGTCCGGGCGGATACGTGGTGGAATCGCTGGTGGCATCGCGAAAGATGATGAAGAGATCGCCGTCGTCGTCGAGCGCATCCAGCGTGGTCTTCTTTCCGTTCAGCACGAACTCCAGCGTGCCGGCGACCCTCTCGTAGCTGATTTCGCCGCGCACGTACGCAAGGGGAATCGTGGCGCCGTCGGCATGCGGCACGAACGTCGCCGGCACCTTGTACTCGGCCTTGGGCTCGTACCACTGCCGGCCCGCAAAGTTGGTACGACGCGGCGATTCGCGGTCGGCGGCGCGCACGACGATCTTGCCGTCCTCGCGCTTGACGATCTGCAGCGACAACCGCCCCGCGGTGACCCATTCAAGGCGCGTGGCGCCGGTGACGAAATCGCGCGTGGTGAATTCCTCGCCCTCCTCGCCCTTGGCCACGGTGCGCATCTTCTGGCCGGGCGCCAGCACCAGGCGCGCCTTGTCCTGTCCCACTTCCATCGTGCCGAGGTACGCCGGTGACAGCGCCTTGGGCAACTTCACGTCGTTGTCGGGCGCCGAGCCGATCCGGTATTTGCCGGCGGTGAGTTCGTCGCGCGTCACGATGGACAGCCAGCCGCGCTCGCTCTTCAGGCGCTTGTCGCCGGCGGCACGCCATTGCGCGAGGCTTTTGGTCCAGGCGTCGTTCTGGGTGGGGGCTGCGGCTGCGCCGACGCTGGCATACATCCCGAACGCAGCGATCAGCAGCGTCGTGGTGAACAGGGTTTTCATGGCGGTCATGCTCCGGCAATCCGGTGAGACTGCCAGTTTACCGCGCCCATGCTTGCGGCACGCGCTTCCGTTCACCCGCGCCTTGGCGCAGGCCACGCAGCATGCCTAATGCGCCTGTAGTTCGACGGGGGGCAGGTAGAAACGGTACCGATTGCGTCCAGCTTGCTTGGCCTCATACATCGCGATGTCGGCGTTCCTGAGCAACGTCCCGGCGTCGGTGCCGCCCTGCGGGTAGCTGGCGATGCCGATGCTCGCGGCAATGGCCACCTGATGCCCTTCGAGGGAGAACGGTGTGGACAGTACGCCGAGGAGGCGATCGCCGATTAGTGCCGCCTCGGCCGGTCCGGCGGCACCCTCCAGCAGAACGGCGAATTCGTCTCCGCCGAGGCGACCCACGCTGTCGCTGGCGCGAAGGCAGCGTTGCATGCGCGTGGTTGCTTCCTGCAGCAGCAGATCGCCCAGGGCGTGGCCAAGCGTGTCGTTGACCGTCTTGAAATGGTCGAGGTCGACGAACATCACTGCCACCATGGCACCCGTTCGCCCGGCCCTCAGCGCGGCCTGTTCCAGCCGGTCCAGCAGCAATCGACGGTTGGGCAAGCCGGTCAAGGGGTCATAGCTTGCCAGCTGCTCCAGCTTCTTCTGCGTCGACTTCAGCAGCGAGATATCCGTGAATACACGAACGAAGTTGGTGATCCTGCCATCGGCATCGGTTACGCAGGACCCGGTGAGCCAGAGGGACAACGGCGAACCGTTTTTATGGATGCGGTCGACTTCGCCCGTAACGAATCCGGACTGCACCATCTGCGCCATCCGCGCGGATGAGGCCTCCGGGTCGAGGGGGCGGAATGGCGACGCCGCCACTACTTTGCCCAGAAGGTCCTGTTCGTCGTATCCGGTGAGTCTGGAAAAGGCTGGATTGATCATCTGGATGCGATCGTCGATATCGCTCATCATGATGCCGTCGGCCGTAGTCTCGAACACCTTCGAGGCGAGGCGCAGCGCTTCCGTCCGTTGGGATTCCTCGGTGATGTCGGACAGGTTGGTCATGATGTAGTCGACGCGATGATCCGGACCGAAGATGGGTGCGCGAACGATATGAAATTTCCGCTTCCGCCCGCTCGACACTTCGTAATCCTGCGTCAGCTCCTGCACCATGGGGCTCGCCAGCATCTCGCGGTCCAGCGCTTCGAGGTGCGCGACGTTGGCCGGTGGCATGACGTCCCGCATCGTCCGTCCCAGCGCGTCGTGGCTTGGAATACCGAGCAGCAATGTGGCGGATTCGTTCCACATCACGTGGCGACCGGCATCAGCGGGTTGCATGCTTCGCAGAGTGACGGCATTGGGAATGTTGTCGATCAGTTCATTCAGCAATGACCGTTGCCGTTTCAATTCCTCGCGATGGCGCTGCAGCCGCAGGGCCAGCACGGTGAGTATGGCGAAGAACGCCGCGATCGCCACGCTGGCGGCCGTGGCCGCCAGCAGGAGGTTGCGTCGGTGGCCGTTCACCTCGGTCGGCGCGCGCGGGCGCGAATCCGTCGTCGCGGCAACGGCTGCATCCGGCGGCCCGTGCGCCTCGGCGGGCGTCGCCGCTGGGGCTTGCAATTGCATCCCGATCGCAGTCCACAGGAATGCGATCAGCAGCGCGCCGAAGACCGGTAACGTCCATACCCACCGCGTGTGGCGCGGCGGTGAAGTGCGGCGAAGAAGTGGAGGATTCATACGATATTTCGA
>JANMCS010000337.1:0-7617 GCA_031361405.1 Betaproteobacteria bacterium | reverse complement strand
TAACGGGTGATGGCCGCTGTACCCGGCGCATCGCGCCACAGGTTGTCGACATTCAGCATCGTCATGCCGGCCCACACCGGATAATTCTTCGCGTACATGTGCTTGCGCTGGTGCGGCTGCATGTAGCGCCACGCCAGCCCGCCGAACGCGATCGCATACAACGTTTGCAGATAGAGCTTGCGGCGCTTGATCCGCCGCGTCTGGAGCTGGATGTCGGCCGCGATTTCGCGCAGTGTCATGCCGGGCGGCACCGGGTGCGACACCAGGAACGAACTCAGGAACTGGCCGAACGCGCGCTCGGGTCCAGGCGCCACCTCGCGCCGGATGTTGAACACGGAGGCAATGGCGATCTCGTGCCGGCGCTGCTTGCGCCCGCGGCCCTCGATCTCCGGCGCCACGGCCGTCAGCAGCATCGCGACCAGCAGGTCGTTCTGCGTCACGCCCCATGCCTTGGCCGTGCGCGCGATCGCCGCATGCGCCGCCGGGGACACGGACAGCGACAGGTAGGCGTTTTCGCCGGCATCGCCGTACGGGTAGCGGGGTCGCACCGAGCGCCGCGCGCGCAGGATCATGGCCGGCAGCGAAAATTGGCCGAGGTAGAACGCCAGCGCATTGCGCAGGAAGAGCGTGGTGTAGCCGCGCGGGTGGACATCCGGCGGCGGGGTCGGGGGCAACGTGCCCGCATAACGTGCAGCGATGCCCTTCAGCAGCACCACCATCGAATCACCGCCCGCGACGAAATGATCGTAGGCAATGCCCAGGTGGAACGTCGACGCGGTTGGCAGCGCAAAGAACCGGAACGGATCGAAGACCCCCTCCACCGGAAACGGCCGATTGAGCTGCCGCGCCATCTCCGCATCCAGCGCGGTGTCGGGATCGGCCTCCATCGGCAGCACGGTCAGGTTCGGCTGCGCCGGTCCGCCGCGATATTCGAAACATCGCGCCGTCACATCGAGGTTGAGTCCGGTGAGTCCCTGCTCGGTCAGGTGATCGGCGATCGCCTGGGCCAGCCGCACGGCGTCGAAGGGCTGTGGCAATTCCGCCACGTGCACGGCGTTGTACGGGTGGAGTTCGCGCCAGCGCAGCATGGCCGCCTGGAACAGGTTGAGGCGCCCGCGCATGTCAGGCGGCCCTGGGCGCGTGCAGGCTGCGTTGCCCTTCGCGGCACCAGTGCCGGCGAATGCTGAACCACAGGTCGGCCGCGAGCGCGATGTTGCGCGCATCGACCTGCGGATCCGCCACCACGGGCTCACCCTGCTCCGGCCGCCACGCGTCAATCACGCGGCGCGTGACCGGATTGGCGGCAAGATGCTCGGTCAGCGGGGCGCCGATGTGGCTGGTTGCCGCAGGCAGCAGCACGTTGCGCACGGCCGCGTTGCCCTCCGGCCCGTAGATGGCTGCGTCGCCGAAATTGCCCGCAATCGGGTCCCACGCAATCGTGAATCCGGTGAATTCATCGACGGTATCCGGAATCCTCCGCAGCCGCGTGAGCATCGACCACTGCCCAAGCAGCACCCGCGGCAGCGTGCCGGTGGCGATGGCCGCGCCAAAGGCCACGCGCAAGCCCCGCACCGGCTGCATGGCGCCGGTATACGGATCCCGCACCATGGTTCGCGGCAGCGCCTCGTCGCGCACCGGGTCATACACGGCAATCGCGTCGGCAAAGGCGCCGTCCAGCTCGTGCAGCGTGCGCACGACCAGCATGCCCCCCTGGCTGTGTCCGATCAGCATCGGCCGCAGCCCCGTCTGCTCGTAATACCAGGCGACGATGCCGGCGAGTTTGGTACTGGAAACGTAGCTGCTCATCGACAGCGAACCGTCGTGTGGATCCCGCAATGAAGCCTCGGGATATCCCATCGCGATCAAAAATCGCGCGAAAGGCTCCATCGTCACGAGCGGAACGCTGCCCTGCAGATTGATGATCCGTGGCGCGGGAAGCGCGGCCAGGACCGTCGGGTCGGTGGCGGCCCCGTTGTCGCAAGCCGAACCCGTCGCGGCTACCGCGGGCGTGGCAAAGGAGCACAGTCCGGCAAGGCCGGCCACGAGGAACGATGCGAGCAGGCGCCGGCCTGCGCCGGAAATGCCGGGAAACATGCGATGCAGGACCCTGGGTAGCGGAATCGGGAACACGTCAAGGCCGCGCATTATCGCAGCATCGGCACGCAACCCCGGGTTAGCGCATCAGCGGCATGAAGCGTCCGGTACGCTTCAAGTACTGCGCGTAGGCTTCGCCGTGATGGGCAAGCAGGTGCCGCTCCTCGTTGCGTGCCTTCATCACCATCAGCGTGATGTGGACGCAGCCCACCACGAGCATCGGCACCGTGGGCAGGATCATCATCGTGCACAGCATCAACAGGATGGAAAACGCGTAGATGGGGTGACGGATCCGCGCGAACAGGCCGTCGGTGATCAGTGGCTGCGCGGGCTCGCCGGTCACGGCCATGCGCCAATCCTTGCCCATGCGGACCCAGCATTTGACCGTTGCCGCGAGGCTCAGCACGGCGACGATCGAGGCGACAAGCCGCAACACCACCGGCCATTCAAGCGTCGTGGCCCAGGCCGGCACCGCCAAGACGGACTGGGGTCGCGCCAGCGCGAGCCACGGCAGCGCGATCCACGCGATGACGACCGGAATCCAGGCGAGCCCCATCAGGCGTTCCAGCCGCTGCTCGGGGATGACGCCCACGACGCGCCGCGCATGCCGCCGCACCCGCACGATCATGATGCCCACGCCCAGCCAATAGGCCGTCAGGGTCGCAACAAGGGTGAGCAATGCGGAATCCATGGCAGTCCGGGTCGTGAAGGGTGCACAAGCGCAAGCCGCGCATTGTACGGAATCGGCGGAGCAGCGTTGTAGGCCACCAACGCCCGCGGCCGGCATGGGCGCCGGAAATCCGATGGAGCGGGATAACGAGCCGATCGCCGCACCGACAGGACCGGGGCGGCGGGCAGTAGAATCCGGCATGGCTTCCATGTTCCCCGGCCGCCGCCCGGCGCCCGGTACTCCCGCAGATGGATCGCCGCGCATTCCTGATGCCGACGCGCAGGCGATGCTGCGCGCCAGTTTCGCGCAGTACCGGCTGAAGCTCCTGGAGCTGCTGCGGGTATCGCTGGCCGAGTCCGACGATCTCTTCGAGTCGAACAGCCATATCCCCGACGGCGATGTCGAGACCTTCCGCAGCAAGCGGGAGGCATGGCTCGATCGATTCGACAAGACCCTCATGGATCTCTTCGACAAGCGCCTGCGCGGCGAGCGACGGCGCGGGCGGCGCCCCGATGCGGATGCGTCGCTGGCGACGCTGCGTGTGCTCACCGCCTATGACCACGAGCGGCAATCCGCATTGAAGGATGTGACGCGCTTTCTCGATCGATTCACGCAGCGCGAGTTGGCGGCGCTCGACCTGCGGGTGGACACGCTGCTGCCGCCCGACGCCACGCGCGAGATCGACAACCCGTTTGCAGTCACCTACATCCTCGACGCCGTAGGCGCGTCGGCGCGCGCCGTCTACCCGACGCCGCGCGTCTGGCGCCCGTTCATGGAGCGGGTGCTCGAGGACCTGACCCCCGACATCAACAAGCTCTACATCTCGATCAACCGCTTCCTGGCCGATCGCGGCGTGCTGCCGGAGATCAAGGCCGCGCTGCGCGCCCGCAGCGAATTGCGGCCGCAGGACGATCGCGACCTGCTGCCGACTTTTTCGCGGCTGCTGGCCGATGAAGGCCGCGCCGTCCCCACCGACATCGTCGTGCCCGATTCGCTGTCCGAGCCCGGCAAGCCGGCGGCCTTCGTGTTTCCGGACAAGCCCTTTGCGTCGTCCCGCGATGCTGCTGCCAATCCCGACCAGATGTCCGCCGGCAAGATCCTCGCCGGGTTGGCCGCGCTGGCCGCGGTTGGCGCGCGCGGCGGTGCCCCGGGCGTTGCAGGCACGGTGGTGCCCGGGCCTGGCGGCGACCTGACGCCCGTGGGCTATGCCGGCACCGCGGGCGACCCACTCGCCCCCGTTGGCTATTCCGGCGGAGCAATCGCGGCCGGTGGCGGCATGCCGTCGGGGTTCCCCTCGCTCGATCCATTGATGGCGCTGGGCACGTCGTCGCCTCTCTTTGCGACGCTCGCGCATTGGCAACGCCTCGACCTGCCCGCCGCCATTGCCCGCGCCGCGCCGCCGTCGGCCCCGGGCGTCCAGGAGGGCACCCTCGTCCCGCTCAACCTCGTCCCGCACATCCGCGCGGCGATCGAGAGCCAGTTTTCCAACGACACCGACCGCATCACGCTCGACGTGATCGCGCTCCTGTTCGACTACATATTCCGGGACCGCTCCATCCCCGATCCGCTGCGCAGCCTGTTCGGTCGCCTGCAGGTGCCGATCGTGAAGGCCGCGCTGCTCGACCGTACGTTCTTCAGCGATAACCGGCACCCCGCGCGCCAGCTGCTCGACAATCTGGCCGACGCCGCCATCGGTTCGGCCAACGACGATTCCTACCAGGCCTCGTTCACCGCGCTGGCCACCGACGTCGTCGACGGCATCTGCCGCGACTTCGAAATCGACGTCGAGGTCTTTCGCGCCGCCAATGTCCGCCTGCGCGCGTTCATCGACGGCGAACGCCAGCGCGTTGCCGAAAGCGCCGCGGTCGATGTGGCCGCCGCGTTGTCGGCCGAGGAAAAGGAAACGGATCGCTCGCAGGTGCGCGCATTCCTGCGCGACCGGCTGGCGGGTGTCGAGGTGCCCTTCGCCGTGCGGTCGTTCATCGAAACCATCTGGGCGGAGCACCTGACGACGGTGCGGCAGGAGCACGGCGCCGAAAGCGAGGCGTGGAACGGCGGCGTGCGCACGTTGGACGACATGCTGTGGAGCATCGTGGCAAAGGAACGCTCGTCGCAGAAGGCCCGGCTCACCCGGATGATTCCCGCACTGATCGGCAGCCTGCGCCGCGCCTGCACGGCGCAGCAGGTGCCGCCCGAACGCGCCAAGGCGTTCTTCGAGGCGCTCTACGAGCTGCATATCGCGGCGATCAAGCCCGCGCCCGGCGTGACGGTTGTCATGGGCGACGAAGCGCCCCCCACCATCTCGCCGACCATGCCGGCGTCGGCCGTGGTGGCCAACGTGCACGATTTCGTCAGCGAAATGGCCGTGGGCACGTGGCTCGCATTCACGAAGGAAGAACGGACCATCAACGCGCGGCTGACGTGGGTCAGTCCATTGCGCACCAAATATCTCTTCACCAGCCGGTCCAAGGCGCGGGCCTTTGTCTACACGCCGGAAGAGCTCGCGTATGAATTCAGCGCCGGCATGATCAAGCTGGTTGTCGAGCCCGTCCCTCTCTTCGACCGCGCGGTCAGCGCCGCACTCGATACGCTCGCCACCCGGCAGCCTGCCGCCCCCGCGACCCACTGAACCTCCCGCGTGCGGCAGCGCCGCCCGGCAGGCGATAATGTGGCATTGCGCCCTCGCCGGCGCCCGCAATGCCCGGAGTGTTCATGTTCCTGCGCCGCCTGCATATCGCAGCCATGGCTGTCGTCGTCGCCGCTTCGCCCGTTGCCGCGCAATTGGGCGGTCCCGCGCCGCCGAATCCGCGCGTGATCCTGCAGCAATCGAAAGACGCCAGCGGCGGCAAGGCCTGGGATGCGCTACGCAGCCAGCACAGCACCGTCACGATCCAGGCAGCGGGACTCGCCGGCACCGCGGAGCGCTGGAGCGACATCACCACCGGCCAGTCGCGGCTGGATTTCAGCATCGGACCATTGAAGGGCGCCGCGGGTTACGACGGCAAGTCGGCATGGACGGAGGACGAGGCCAGCGGCGCGCGCGCGGAAACCGATGCCACGGCGCGCGAGCTCGCGGTCAATGCCGCGTTTCGCGACCGGCTCGCGTTCTGGTACCCCGAGCGGGGCGCCGCGCTCGTCTCGTACAAGGAGCGCGCCAGCGCCGACGGCGCCGATTTCGACGTGATCCGCGTCACGCCCGAGGGCGGCCGGCCGTTCGAGCTCTGGATCAACGTCGACACCAAGCTGATTGAACGGCTGGTCGAACGCGAGGCCCGGGCGCTGCGCACCGAGCTCTACATGGACCTGCGCGACGTACAGGGCGTCAAGATTCCATTCCGCGTGCGCGCCAGTCGCGAAGACCCGCGCGAGGACGAACTCTTTGTCGTCGAGACGATGGCGTTCAACCAGCCGCTGCCCCCGGCGCGTTTTGCGCGGCCGGCCTCGCGCCAGCCCGACTTCACATTCCCGCCCGGACGCGCGGCGGTCACCGTGCCGCTGGAGATCCAGGACGGGCATCTCTTCGTGCGCGTGCGCATCGACGGCAAGGGACCGTTCCGGATGCTGCTCGACTCCGGCAGCATCAACGTGTTGCTGCCCGACATCGCGCGAACGCTGCAGCTTCTGCCCGACGTGGCATCGGCAGGCAGCGACGTCAATGTCGTACGGGCGAAGCGGTTGGACATCGGCGGTGTGCTGATCGCCAAGCCCGCCTTCGCCACGATCGACCTCAAGGCGTTCCTGCAGCGCGTCGAGGGCGTCGACGATGTGGCTGGCGTGATCGGCACCGAAATCTTCAAGCGCATGCCCGTCACCATCGACTACGATCGCGCGCAACTCGTCCTGCACCGGCCGGCAACGTTCAAGTACGCGGGCAAGGCGACCGCGGTACCGCTGTCCTTTCGCGGCACGATGCCGCGCGTACGCGCCCGGGTGGATGGCGCCGACGGCGTATTCGACATCGGCACCGGCGCGCGCGGCTCGTTGACGCTGGCGGCGCCCTTCGTCGAAGCCAACGACCTGGCGGCCAAATACCGCGCCACGCAAACGGTGGTCGCGGGTTCGAGTGTCAGCGGCCCCGTGCGCGGCGGCCTCGCGCGCGCCGGCGAACTCGACGTGGGCGGCGTGCCGGTGCGCCAACCGGTCGTGGTGCTCGCGGCCCCCGGCACCGGTGCCGCGGCGAACGTCGACGCGTCGTCGGCCGGCAGCATCGGCTACGGTGTATTGCGGCGGTTCAAGCCGACGTTCGACTATGCGCGCGGGGTCGTTTATCTCGATGCGGGCGCCGCGAATGCGGAGGTCGACAGCTTCGAACGTGCCGGCCTGTGGCTGGAGCGCACGGCCACCGGGCTGGTCGTCGTGGATGTCGTCGCCGATGGTCCCGCCGCCGCTGCCGGGTTGAAGCCCGGCGACGTCGTGACGGCGGTCAATGGCAAGGCTTTCGGCACGATATCGCTGGCCGCCGCGCGCGCCGCCCAGCGCGCGCCGGCGGGATCCACGCTGCGATTGCAAGTGGATGCCGGCGGCGAACGTGCGGTGATCCTGCGCGATTTGATCTAACATCGGGCTGCCGGGCGAACCCGCCCGCGCCAGCGAGGAGTGGCCCGAATGACGAAGACCAAGAGTGGCATCCACTTTCCCGTTCCCAAAGGCAAGCACGGCGCGCCCGCCGCGCCGGTTGCCGTGCGGCGTCCCGCCGCGCCCGTACCCCGCGTGGCGGTGCGTACCAAGTCCAGCACCAAGGGCCGCTAGCGCGCCGCCCGCGAGCGTCGTCGCCATGGCGGCAGGCTGATGTTGCCATCGATGGCGGTATTGGGAGGCGTCGTGGCGCTGACGGCGCCGCTGTTCCTGCTGGT
>JANMCS010000330.1:0-2907 GCA_031361405.1 Betaproteobacteria bacterium | reverse complement strand
CGGGCTCGACAACCTGCTGGCCAGCGCCCAATTCGCGGCTCACGTCGATCCGGCCGCCATCGGCGGCTTTGGCGCCAGCCTGGGCGGCGAGTCGCTGGTGTTGATGGGCGGCGCGCAGTTGACCACGACGGTTGGCCAGTCATCGAAACAGGTCACGCTGGATTCCCGGCTGAAAGCAGCCGCGGGCTACGTCCCCTACTTCGGCCAGGAAGTATTTCCGGCCTTCGGCCGCAACCAGAAGGGATTGGCCGGCGTCACACTGCCCTACCTCGCGCTCAGTGGCACCGCCGACACGACCGCGCCGATTCGCGCGACCGAACAAGGTTTCGAGTTGCTGAATGGAACCCGTCAGCTCGTTGCGCTCACCGGCGTCGAGCATGGCTTTGCCACGGACTTCACCAACGACATCTTCACGTGGTCGCTCACCTTTCTGGCCGGGCAACTATCCGGCGATCCGGCGGCGCGGGCAACCAGCGCGCGAATGACAAACGTGGCCGGCGGCGGCGACGATGTGCTGCGCATCGACTACATGGCGCCGTCCGTCGAACAGTTGGGCGAACGCATTGCCGTCGAATTTCACAACAACGCGCTTGACCACTATTTCATCACGGCGGAGCCGGCCGAAGCGGCGATGCTTGACGCTGGGATCGTCGTTCCCGGTTGGCAGCGCACGCATTTCGACTTCAAGGTGCGCCCGGCGGGCGACCCGCGCGGACTGGCGGCGTGCCGCTTCTTCGGCACACCCGGCATTGGCCCGAATTCGCACTTCTATACGATCGATGCCACCGAATGCGCCAAGGTCAAGGTCGATCCGCACTGGACCTACGAGTCGCTGGCGTTCAACTCCGATGCCGCGGTCGCAGACGATTGCCCGCCGGATCGGCTTCCCGTCGTGCGTCTGTACAACAACGGCATGGGTGGCCAGGCCAGCCACCGGTACGTCACCAGCCGCAGCGAAGTGCGCGTGATGACCGCTCGCGGATGGCTGGTGGAGGGCAACGTGTTCTGCGCGATTCCATAGACTGGCGCACGAAGCGCAGGACTGCCTGCGCGCCGGCTCCTGCGCTGACCTGCACCGCGGCTACGCCGTAAATCGCTTCTTCATCGCGCGCACTGCGCTGGCCGGCGTGGTGAGGATTGGCAGCGCATTGGCCGCAGTCGCCGCGCGTGCCCCGCGGGCCATGCTGAACTGCGCCAGGGCGATGGCATCCACATCCCGCACGTTGGCCGCCACCGAGGCGATCAGCCGGTCATGCGTCTCCGGCTGGCGCTCGTTCAGCGCTTTCATCGCATCGGGAACGAGGATCGGCACGACCTCGATGTCCGGCGGAAATTCAGGCGGCATCGACACCAACGTCGGCGGATAGGTGGCCAGCAACGCCACACGACGCCCCCCCGCTCGCGCGATCGCCACCGCTTCCTCGATCATCGCATCGTTGGGCTTCAGCACCGGCACCTGCGGCCATTGGCGTCGAACCGCATCGATGCAGGGACCAAAGGCGGAACAGGTGAACAGGATGCCCTGCGCACCGGTGCCGAGCGCGTATTCCGCCAGCGCGAGGAAGCGCGCGGTCATCGCATCATCCAGGCCGTGGGGCGCGCGCGCCAGGTCGGCCGACAGGCTGTCATCGAGCAGGTTCATCCGCTCGCAATCGGGCCACCCGTGTTCGAAGGCCTCGCTGATCGGCGCGATCGAATGCACCAGCGCGTGGAGCAGAGCAATACGGACGGTCATACGGTCGCGGGCGCCTTCGTCTGCGTTCCGACGGCGCCGTCACTGGTAGTCCTGGCGGGCGCAAACAGCGCCTCCATTTCGCGGCGCACGGCATACGCGAGCGTTGAGGTATCGATCGCCACGTCATCCCAGCACAGGCTTTGCCCCTTGCGCACGTTGCGCACCACCTTGACGTCGTGGGCGAGACCCAGCGGCAGCCCGCCCATCCGCGCCGACGTCGTGGCCGGCAGCAACTTGCCCCAAACCGTGTAGCCGCCCTCGCCGTCCAGCATGTCGCCGGGGTTGAGGTCGCGCTTGGCGGTGGCCACGACGTCCGCATTCCAGCACGTGGCCACGCCCGTGGGCTCGCCGCGCAAGGCGACGCTGGCCACCGACATGCCCACCTCGAGCCCGATCAGGTGCCAGCGCTTGTACAGCGTGAAGTAGCGTCCGCTGGGATCGGTATGCGCGTTGTATTCCTCGAAGCAGTTCTTGATGTAGTCGGTCTCCGCCTCCACCGTCACCCACACCCCCATGCGGATGTCGTAGGGAATCGTGCGGCCATTGGCCTCGAGCGACGAGATCACCTCGACCATGCCCTTGCGTTCCAGCACGCCGCCTTCGCTGATCGGGCGCGTGACGAACGGAATGTCCTCGACGCTGGCCGGCGGATACAAGAGCCCGTTGCTCGGCACCGTGAGGCCCGTGGCGTTGGCGACCGCGGTGGATTCGATCGACGGCTTCGATCCATCCAGGAAGCTGTTGAACATCTTGGGGTTGAGTCCGCCACGCGCGGCCTGCTCGGGCGACAGGCCGTAATAGCCCCACACGGTTTCCGGGGTGGACTCGGAGAAATGCGGCAGCCATTTGTGTCCGCGCCCGGCCGCCACGACCGGAAAGCCGCAGGTGCGCGCCCAATCGACCAGGTCGCAGATCAACGCCGGCTGGTCGCCGAAGGCCAGCGAATAGATGACACCCGCCGCAGCAGCCTTGCGTGCCAGCAGCGGTCCGCAGAAGGCATCGGCTTCCACCGTGACATTGACGACATGCTTGCCCTGCGCAAACGCGAGCAGGCAATGCTCGACCGCGGCGATGGGATGCCCCGTGCATTCGACGATGACATCCACCTGCGGATGCCGCACCAGCGCCTGCCAATCGTCACCGATGTGCGTGGTGCCCGATTTGCATGCATC
>JANMCS010000322.1:0-6163 GCA_031361405.1 Betaproteobacteria bacterium | reverse complement strand
AGCCCAACAACACCACGCGCTTCTGGGTGCTGGGCCGGCAGAAGATCGGCGCGTCAGGCAACGATGCCACGTCGCTGGTGATGTCGTGTCCCAACCGCCCCGGCGCAGTGGTCGAGTTGCTGGAGCCGCTGGCCCGGCATGGCGTCTCGATGTCGCGCTTCGAATCGCGGCCGGCGCGCACCGGTCTGTGGGAATACCTGTTCTTCGTCGATGTCGTGGGTCACCGCGACGATTCCGCCGTGGCGGCTGCACTCGCCGAACTCGCCACCCGCGCGCCGTTCCTCAAATTGCTGGGTTCGTATCCCGCTGCCCTCGACTGAAAGCTGGCCTTGCCGATGACTGCCGCCGCACCTGCCGCCCCCGATCACATCCGTCGGATTGCGCCCTATGTCCCGGGCAAGCCCGTGGACGATCTTGCGCGCGAGATGAATCTCGACCCGGCCACCATCGTGAAGCTCGCGTCGAACGAAAATCCGCGCGGTCCTGGTCAACGCGTACTGGCGGCCATCGCCGCGGCCGCGCAGGACATCACCCGCTATCCCGATGGCAATGGCTACGCGCTGAAGGCCGCGCTGGCCACGCGCCTCGCCGTCGATCCCGAGCAGCTGATCCTGGGCAATGGCTCCAACGACATTCTCGAACTCGCCACGCTTGCGTACCTGCGCCCGGGCGACGCGGCCGTATTCGCCGCGCATGCCTTTGCCGTGTATCCGATCGCCACGCAGGCGCGCGGCGCCGAAGGCATCGTCGTGCCGGCGCGCGATTACGGACACGACCTGCCGGCCATGCTCGCGGCCATCACGCCGCGGACGCGCATCGTGTTCGTGGCCAATCCCA
Organism: Betaproteobacteria bacterium; assembly: GCA_031361405.1. Classification (GTDB taxonomy): domain Bacteria; phylum Pseudomonadota; class Gammaproteobacteria; order Burkholderiales; family Casimicrobiaceae; genus VBCG01. The sequence continues at coordinate 5,326 of JANMCS010000322.1, read as the reverse complement.
ACAACCCCACCGGCACGTGGTTGCCGCCGGCGGCCATCGAGGCGTTCATCGCGGCGGTGCCGCGCGATGTGCTGGTGGTCCTGGACGAGGCCTACAACGAGTACCTCGAGCCGCAGGATCGCGCGGACAGCGCCGCGTGGACCACGCGCTATCCGCACCTCCTCGTGTCGCGCTCGTTTTCCAAGGCCTACGGCCTGGCGGCGTTGCGCGTGGGCTATGGCGTGGCCTCGCCGCCGGTCGCCGACATGCTGAATCGCGTGCGGCAACCGTTCAACGTCAATGCGCTCGCGCAAGCTGCGGCGATCGCGGCGCTCGCCGACACCGCGTACGTCGACGAAAGTCGGGCGCTCAATGTGGCCGGGCTCGCGCAACTCGGCGCCGGCCTCGACGCGTTGGGCATCGCCTACCTGCCGTCGCACGGCAACTTCGTGCTGGCCCGCGTCGGCGATGCCGCGCGCATCAACACCGCCTTGCTGGCACAGGGCGTGATCGTGCGGCCGGTGGGCAACTACGGCCTGCCAGAGTGGCTGCGCATTTCCGTCGGCTTGGCTGCAGAGAACGCCCGTTTCCTGGCCGCGCTCGCATCCGCCTTGAAGCAGTGACGCGCGGCATCCCGCGCGGCTGATGCGATGACCCCTGGCACCAACGTGATCGGCAAGCTCGTCGTCGTGGGCGTCGGCCTGATCGGCGGCTCGCTCGCGTTGTCGCTGCGCCGGGCCGGCGCCGTGCGCGAGATCGTGGGGGTGGGCCGCACGCAAGCCAATCTCGATGTTGCACTCGAGCGCGGCATCATCGATCGTGCGTGCACGCTGTCCGGCCCGTGGCTGCGCGACGCGGCGGATGCCGACGTGGTGCTGTTGGCCGCACCCGTCGCCCAGTTTCCCGACCTGTTGCGCGCGCTGGCGTCGGCGGTGGGCCCGGCCACGGTGATTACCGATGCCGGCAGCACCAAGCAGGATGTGCTCAGTGCGGCGCGGACGCACCTTGGCGCCGCGCTGCCGCGCTTCGTGCCCGGGCATCCGATCGCCGGCACCGAGCACAACGGCGCGGCCGCTGCGTTTGCCGATCTCTTCGTCGACCGCAGCGTGATCGTGACGCCGGTGGCGGAAACCACCGCCGCCGCCTTGGCGCGCGTGACGGCCATGTGGACCACCTGTGGCGCCCGGGTCAGCACGCTTGACCCCGCGCGCCACGATGCGATCTTCGCGGCGGTGTCGCATCTGCCGCATGTGCTGGCGTTTGCGCTGGTGGCCGATCTCGCCGGGCGGCCCGACGCCGCCACCTATTTCGAACACGCGGCCAGCGGCTTCCGCGATTTCACCCGCATTGCTGGCGGCTCGCCCGAGATGTGGCGCGACATCGCGTTGGCCAACCGCCCCGCGCTGCTGACAGAGCTCGATGCCTACCGCGACGTACTCACGCATGCCCGCACCTTGCTTGCAGCCAGTGACGGCGCGGGTCTGGCGACCCTCTTCACACAGGCCAGCACGGCGCGGCGCGACTGGGAGCGGCAACGCCCACGCACCGTCGCCAAGGACGGCGATTGACGATGGCCATGCCTGTCGCCACCTTTCCCGCGCAGTTGGCGCTGCCGCCGGCGCAACGTGCGTCGGGGGTGGTGGCGTTGCCGGGGTCGAAGAGTATTTCCAACCGTACGTTGCTGCTCGCGGCCATGGCCGAAGGCGACACCATGCTGGTCGACCTGCTGGACGCGGACGATACGGGCCGGATGCTGGATGCGCTGGTGCTGCTCGGCGTACGCGTCGAGCGTGTCGATGCGCGCCAGGTGCGCGTTCATGGCACCGCGGGACACCTGCCGGTGGCGTCGGCGCGCCTCTTCCTCGGCAACGCCGGCACGGCGGTGCGCCCGCTGACGGCGGCGCTGGCCGTGCACGGTGGCGACTACGAAATCAGCGGCGTGCCACGGATGCACGAACGGCCGATTGGCGACCTCGTCAACGCGTTGCGGCCGCTGGGCTGCGCCATCCACTACCTCGGCAATGACGGCTTTCCGCCGCTGGCCATCGGCGCTGCGGGCGGCCGTGCCGGGGGCCGCGTGGCCATTCGCGGCGACGTATCCAGCCAATTCCTGTCGGCGCTGCTGATGGCGCTGCCCCTGGCGCGCGGCAGTGCCACCGCCGGCACGACCGTCGATGTGGTCGGCGCGCTGATCTCGCGACCCTACGTCGAAATCACCACCAACCTGATGCAGCGCTTCGGCGTGACCGTGGATGCGCCGGATCCCGCCACGTTTGCAATTCCGGCGGGTGCCCGCTACCGGTCGCCCGGCACGCTGGTCGTCGAGGGCGATGCGTCCGGGGCATCGTATTTCCTGGCGGCGGGCGTCCTGGGCGGCGGTCCGGTGCGTGTGACCGGCGTCGGACGCGCGTCCATCCAGGGCGACGTGGCCTTTGCCGATGTGCTCGCGCGCCTGGGCGCCGACATCCGCTTCGGCCCGGACTGGATCGAGGCACGCGCCGGGCGGCCGCTGGAGGGCGGCGACATCGACTGCCTCGCCATCCCCGATGCAGCGATGACGCTTGCCATAACGGCGCTGGTAGCGACGGCACCCACCACGCTCACCAACATCGGAAGCTGGCGCGTGAAGGAGACCGATCGGATCGCCGCGATGGCCACCGAATTGCGCAAACTGGGGGTTACCGTCGACGAGGGACCGGACTGGCTGCGCGTGACGCCCCCGCGGCAGCTGCGCGCGGCCACCATCGGCACGTATGACGACCACCGGATGGCGATGTGCTTTGCGTTGACGACGCTGACCGGCATTCCCGTGGTCATCGATGATCCGGGTTGCGTGCGCAAGACGTTTCCCGCTTTCTTCGGCGAGCTGGGACGGATCCTGTCGTGACTGCCGACGACGTTCCCGTCATCACCATCGACGGACCCGCCGCGTCGGGCAAGGGCACGATCGCGGTCGCCGTGGCCCGGGAACTGGGCTTCCATTACCTCGACAGCGGCTCGCTCTATCGCCTGGTGGCCCTGCAGGCGCGGGGCACCGGGACGGCGCTCGACGACGGGCCTGCGCTGGCGCGCCTGGCCAGCGGGCTCGACGTCCGCTTTGGCGAGCAGGTGCTAATGCTGAACGGAGCGAACGTGACGGCGGCCATTCGCGCCGAAGCCATCTCGGCCGGGGCGTCCCGGGTGGCCGTCAACCCCGAGGTGCGCCGGGCACTGCACGCCCGGCAGCGGGCCTTTGCCACGCCGCCGGGGCTGGTCGCCGACGGGCGGGACATGGGCACCATTGTTTTCCCTGAAGCCGGACTAAAGGTGTTTTTGACCGCCAGCGTCGAGGAAAGGGCAAGGCGGCGTCATAAGCAGTTGATCGCAAAAGGAATCTCCAGTACAATGGACGGTCTTTTGCGTGATATACGTGAGCGCGACGCGCGCGATCAGGGACGGGCTGCCGCACCGCTTGTCCCCGCCGCCGATGCCGTGCTTCTCGATACGACCGACCTCTCGATAGCCGACGCGATTGCGCGCGTGCTTGCGCTCTACGGCGCAACCCGCCATCGCTGACAACGTCGGGGCGCCGCCCTCTCCACGCTGAAGGGCCGCGCGTGGTGCACTTTTGCCGGTGCACCTCGCGCGGATTGTCCAACCTGCCCGCCATTGCGAGAAATAGGGTTCTCGTGCTTGGCGATTATCGATCAAAGAAGGAACCAACCCCCATGGCTACTGCCGCATCCGTCACCACCATGTCCCCCGCTGCCAATCCGCCGATGGAAGATTTCGCGACACTGTTCGAGGAATCGCTTTCACGCCAGGAAATGCGCCAGGGCGAGCTCATCACCGCCGAAGTTGTGCGCGTCGAATTCAACGTCGTCGTCGTCAACGCCGGCCTCAAGTCCGAGTCGTTCATTCCCATCGAGGAATTCAAGGACGACAACGGCGAAATCGAAGTCAAGGCCGGTGACTTTGTCATCGTTGCCATCGAAGCCCTCGAAGACGGCTACGGCGAAACCAAGCTGTCGCGCGACAAGGCCAAGCGCCTCAAGGCGTGGCACGACCTCGAAGCCGCGATGGAGCAGGGCCTCATCGTGCAGGGTCTCGTCACCAGCAAGGTCAAGGGCGGACTGACCGTCATGATCAACGGCATCCGCGCGTTTCTGCCGGGTTCGCTGGTCGACATCCGTCCGGTCAAGGACACGACCCCGTTCGAGAACAAGGCGCTCGACTTCAAGGTCATCAAGCTCGACCGCAAGCGCAACAACGTCGTCGTGTCGCGCCGCGCCGTGCTCGAGGAGAGCCAGGGTGAAGTGCGCGAAAAGCTCCTGTCGACGCTTGCCGAAGGCGCGATCGTCAAGGGCATCGTCAAGAACATCACAGATTACGGCGCGTTCGTCGACCTGGGCGGTATCGACGGCCTGCTGCACATCACCGACCTCGCCTGGCGTCGCGTCAAGCATCCGTCGGAAGTGCTGGCAGTCGGCGACGAAGTCACCGCCAAGATCCTCAAGTTCGACCAGGAAAAGAACCGCGTGTCGCTCGGCATGAAGCAGCTCGGCGAGGATCCGTGGGTGGGCCTGTCGCGCCGCTACCCGCAGAGCACGCGTCTCTTCGGCAAGGTCACCAACATCACCGACTACGGCGCGTTCGTCGAGATCGAGTCGGGCATCGAAGGGCTGGTCCACGTTTCCGAAATGGACTGGACCAACAAGAATATCCATCCGACCAAGGTCGTGCAGCTGGGCGATGAGGTCGAAGTGATGATCCTCGAAATCGACGAGGATCGTCGCCGCATCTCGCTCGGCATGAAGCAGTGCATGCCGAACCCGTGGGATGACTTCTCGATGAACCACAAGAAGGGTGACAAGGTCACCGGGATGATCAAGTCGATCACCGACTTCGGCGTGTTCGTCGGCCTGCCCGGCGGCATCGATGGTCTCGTGCACCTGTCCGACCTCTCGTGGAACGCCACCGGCGAAACCGCCGTGCGCGACTACAAGAAGGGCCAGGAAGTCGAAGCCGTCGTGCTGGCCATCGACGTCGAGCGTGAGCGCATTTCGCTCGGCATCAAGCAGCTCGAAGGCGATCCGTTCACCAACTTCGTGGCCATGCACGACAAGGGCAGCGTTGTCGACGGCACGGTCAAGTCGCTGGATGGCAAGGGCGCCGTGATCAACCTGGGCGGCGACATCGAAGGTTACCTGCGTGCGTCGGAGCTTTCCCGCGACCGCGTCGAAGACATGCGTACGCACCTGAAGGAAGGTGATGCGGTCAATGCGATGATCATCAACGTCGATCGCAAGAACCGCAGCATCAACCTGTCGATCAAGGCCAAGGACAACGCCGAAGAAGGCGAAGCGAT
>JANMCS010000308.1:0-5940 GCA_031361405.1 Betaproteobacteria bacterium | reverse complement strand
TCAACGTCTTGAATGGAATGAGTTGAGCAAGCTCAACGACCTACCGCTGACCTCGCTGCAGTTCTACGCGACGGCACCGTATCCCTGCAGCTACCTGCCCGATCGCGCGGCGCGCTCGCAGGTGGCCACCCCCAGCCATCTGATCGATACGCGGGTATACAGCGAGCTGGTCCGGCTGGGGTTCCGGCGCAGCGGCGCGTTTACCTATCGACCGTATTGCGATCACTGCCGCGCCTGCGTGCCGGTGCGACTGCCGGTGGCTGCGTTCGTGCCCAATCGCACCCAGCGCAAGGCATTGCGCCTGCACGCGGCGCTGACCGTCACGCGGCGTGAACTGGCGTACGACTCCGAGCATTACGCTCTCTACCTGCGCTACCAGCGCTTCCGCCATCCGGGCGGCGGCATGGATCAGGACAGCCGCGAGCAATACCAGCACTTCCTGCTGCATAGCAACGTGGCCACCGACCTCTACGAGTTTCGCGAGGAGGGCGTGCTGCGGATGGTGAGCCTGGTCGACCGTCTGGTGGACGGCTTGTCATCCGTCTACACGTTCTTCGAGCCGGACGTGCCGGGCACGAGCTACGGCACGTTCAACGTGTTGTGGCAGGTGGAGCGCTGCAAGACATTGTCGCTGCAGTACCTTTACCTCGGCTACTGGATCGCCGAGAGCCGGAAGATGGCCTACAAGGCCACGTTCCGTCCGGTGGAGGGCCTGGTCGGCGGGGTGTGGCAGACGCTGTAGTCAGGCGTTGCGAGTGGCCGCGTTGTGCACGGCGACGGCTTCGGCCGAGGCATCCATGTCGCGGATCACGGCCGTCAATTGCAGATCGACCGACATCTCGCCGTCGACGGTGGCAAGTCCGGAGACCTTGACGACGTCGCGCATTGCACGGCGCAGCTTGCATTCGAGCACCAGCTGGTCGCCGGGACGCACCGCACGGCCGAATTTGCACTTGTCGATGCCGGCGAAGAAGATGATCGGCTTGGCGATGTGGTCCATGTACCCTGAGTAGAAGCAGAGCGCGCCGGAGGATTGCGCCAGTGCCTCCACCACCAGCATCTGCGGCATCACGCGGCTGTCCACGGGGACGCCCGCAAAGAACCATTCCTGCGCGGTCACGTTCTTGGTCACGCGGACCCATTGCCCCGGCTCGCACGCTTCCATCCGGTCGATCAGGATGAACGGGTAGCGGTGCGGGATGTGGGCGAGGATCTCGCCGATGTCGGCGGAGCGAAGCGTCGTGGCGGTCAAGGGCGGTCCGGTGGGGCGTGCAGGCATGGGGGCGCGGTGGGCATGGTGCAGGGGCAAGGGGCGGGCATCGTACGTTGTGCGGTGGTGGGTCGGCAACCTGCGCCTGCCCCCCACTCGATACCCCCCCATCACCGTCCATTGTGGCCCGGCGGTGGTGCGGGGTCAAAACGCTATAATCGATGTCCGATCCCGATTCACTTTCCGTGGTGAGAACAATGAAAGTCCTGGTGCCGGTCAAACGCGTGGTCGACTACAACGTCAAGGTGCGGGTGAAGCCCGACGGTTCGGGCGTCGATACCGCCAATGTGAAGATGTCGATGAATCCCTTCGACGAGATCGCCATTGAAGAGGCGGTGCGGATGAAGGAAAAGGGCGTTGCTACGGAGGTGGTGGCCGTGTCCTGCGGGCTGGCGTCGTGCCAGGAGACGCTGCGCACGGCGCTGGCGCTGGGCGCGGATCGCGCGATCCTGGTGGAAACGGACGTCGAGTTGCAGCCGCTGGCCGTGGCCAAGTTGCTGCGCGCGGTCGTGGGCAACGAGTCGCCGCAACTGGTGATCCTCGGCAAGCAGGCCATCGACGACGACGCCAACCAGACCGGACAAATGCTGGCCGCGTTGCTCGACTGGCCGCAGGCCGCGTTCGCCTCCAAGGTGGACATTGCCGCCGGTGTCGCCACCGTCAAGCGCGAAGTGGACGGCGGTCTCGAGACCATCGAGATGAAACTGCCGGCCATCATCACGACCGACCTGCGCCTGAACGAGCCGCGCTACGCCACGCTGCCCAACATCATGAAGGCGAAGAAGAAACCGCTGGACGTCACCACCCCGGCCACGCTCGGGGTGGACGTCGCCCCGCGGCTGACCACGCTCAAGGTGGTCGAGCCGGGCAAGCGCAAGGGCGGGGGCAAGGTTGCCGATGTGAAGGAACTGGTGGCCAAGCTGCGCGGCGAAGCCAAGGTCATCGCCTAGGACAACGAAAATCATGACCATTCTCGTCATTGCCGAACACGATCACCAGACGCTCAAGTCCGCCACGCTGCATGCGATCGCCGCTGCGGGAAAACTCGGTGGCGATATCCATGTGCTGGTGGCGGGGCACGATGCGCGCGGCGCCGCGGAGGCGGCGGCCAAGCTAAGCGGCGTCGCGTCGGTGCTGCTGGCTGATGCGCCTTACCTGGCGCAGCCCACCGCCGAAAACATGGCCGCCAATGCGCTCGCGCTATTGCCCGGCGCGTACACGCACGTGGTCGCTGCGGCCAGCGGTTTCGGCAAGAATATCCTGCCGCGCATTGCCGCTAAGCTCGACGTCGCGCAGATTTCCGACGTGATCGGCATCGAGTCGCCCGATACCTTCGTGCGACCGATCTATGCGGGCAACGCGTTTGCCACCGTGCAATCGAAGGACCCGGTCAAGGTGCTGACGGTGCGCACCACGGCCTTCGATGCGGCCGGCGCCGGCGGCGCGGCGGCGGTCACCATCGTGGCGGCGGCGCCGGACACCGGCCACGCCAAGGTCACCGCGCAGGAACTGACCAAGTCCGAGCGGCCCGAATTGACCAGCGCGCGCATCGTGATTTCAGGCGGCCGTGGCCTCGGCAGCGGCGAGAATTTCAAGATGCTCGAAGCGCTGGCGGACAAGCTCAATGCGGCCATCGGTGCGTCGCGCGCCGCGGTGGATGCGGGCTACGTGCCCAACGATTATCAGGTGGGCCAGACCGGCAAGATCGTGGCGCCTGATCTCTATATCGCCATCGGCATTTCCGGCGCCATCCAGCATCTCGCGGGCATGAAGGACAGTAAGGTCATCGTGGCCATCAACAAGGATCCGGATGCGCCGATCTTCCAGATCGCCGACTACGGCCTCGTAGGCGATCTCTTCGAACTGGTTCCGCAATTGACGGCCGAATTGGGGTAGCGCGGTGTGGCGTTTCCGTGTCGCACTGGCTAACTGCCGATTAGAACGTTTCGTCTAGCGAGGGCACCGTACCCTAGTGTTTTTACCGCCTGAGGATTTCCGCGCATGAGCACCTACCACGCCCCGCTGGCCGAGATCAGTTTCGTGCTGAACGAACTGGCCGGACTCAACCAAGTCGCGCAATTGCCGGGCTTCGAGGACGCCACGCCGGACACCGTCGCGGCCATTCTCGAGGAAGCGGCCAAGTTCGCCACGAACGTGCTCGATCCGCTGAACTGGCCGGGCGACCGCGAGGGCTCCACGTGGTCCGAAGGCGGCCACGTGAAGACACCGGCGGGGTTCAAGGAGGCGTACGCACAGTATTGCGCCAACGGCTGGAACGGCCTCACCAAGAATCCGGAATACGGCGGCCAGGGCTTGCCGCAGCTCGTGGCCACCGCCGTCGAGGAAATGTGGCACGCGTCCAACCTGGCGTTCGACCTGTGTCCGCTGCTGACGCAGGGCGCGATCGAGGCCATTGAATTGCGCGGCTCCAAGGAGCTGAAGGAAACGTACCTGCCCCGCATGGTGGCGGGCACGTGGACCGGCACGATGAACCTCACCGAGCCGCAGGCCGGTTCGGATCTCGCCGCTGTGCGCACGCGGGCTGTGCCGCAGGGCGACGGCACCTACAAGGTGTCCGGGCAGAAGATCTACATCACGTTCGGCGAGCACGACTACACCGAGAACATCATCCACCTGGTGCTGGCGCGCACGCCGGACGCACCGGAAGGCGTCAAGGGCATCTCGCTCTTCGTGGTGCCGAAGGTGCTGGTCAATGCCGACGGCACGCTGGGCGCGCGCAACGACGTCCAGTGCGTGTCGATCGAGCACAAGATGGGCATTCATGCGAGCCCGACGGCGGTGATGGTCTACGGCGACAAGGGTGGCGCCACCGGCTATCTGGTCGGCGAGGAAAATCGCGGCCTCGAATACATGTTCATCATGATGAACCTCGCGCGCTTTTCGGTGGGCATGGAAGGCGTGGGCATTTCCGATCGCGCTTATCAGCGCGCCGTGGCCTACGCGCGTGAACGCGTGCAGGGCAAGGCCGTGGGCCTCGAGAAAGGTGCCGCGGTCGGCCCGATCATCGGCCATCCGGATATCCGCCGGATGCTGATGACGATGCGTGCTTACACAGAAGCCACGCGGGCCGTGGCCTACGTGACGGCCGCCGCACTCGACAACGCGCGCTATCACCCCGACCCGGCCGCCAAGGCCCGGCACCAGGCCTTTGCCGATTTCATGATCCCGATCGTGAAGGGCTGGTCCACCGAGGTGGCGCAGGAAGTGACCTCGCTGGGCGTGCAGGTGCACGGCGGCATGGGCTTCATCGAGGAAACCGGCGCCGCCCAGCACATGCGCGACGCACGGATCATCACGATCTACGAAGGCACCACCGCCATCCAGGCCAATGACCTGATCGGGCGCAAGACGGCGCGCGACGCAGGTGCCGTGGCCCGCGCCATCGCCACGGAGATGGACAAGATCGCCGCCAAGCTGGCATCGCGCACCGAGCCGGCGCTGCAATCGATCGGCGTGGACCTTGCCGGGGCCACCGCGGACCTGCAGGAAGCCATCGACTGGATGGTGCCGGCGTTCGGGCAGCAGACGCGCGCCGCGCATGCCGGCGCCGTGGCCTACCTGAAGCTATGGGGTATCGTGGCCGGCGGGTGGCAGATGGCGCGCGCCGCGCTGATCGCGGCCGACCAGATCGCGGCGGGCGACGGCAACGCACAGTTCCTCGAAGCCAAGATCGCCACGGCCCGCTATTACAGCGATTGCCTGTTGCCGCAAGCATCCGGATTGGCGCACACGATCGTGCACGGCGGCGACAGCGTGCTGGCCCTGGCCGAGGAAGCCTTCTGACGGTCTCCCCCCCTGGCTGCCGGGAGGGGGCCACGCTCCGCGGGGCAGGCAGGCGTTGGATGCAGACGGGTTGATGCCGTGCGTTGACGGTGCCGTACGATGCAGGCGCGACCTGCGCGCGCACTCATGTCGAAGGTGCGGGCGGAATCGCGACGACGCCATGCGGCGCCAGTGCGACGCCGACGGTGCTGCCCACGGCGTGTGGTGCTTCGACCGCGGTGGAGATGACGAACAGCTCGCCGATCCGTGAGTCGAGCGTGTATTCCATCAGGCCGCCGAGATACGAGGCCTTGCGCACGGTGGCCGTGAGCGGCGCGTCGGCCGCGGGCACGAACGTGACGGCTTCCGGGCGGATCGACAGCTCGACCTCGCCATCCGGCAGGCCCCGGTGCGCCAACCGCAGCGTCACGCCACCCACGGCTACATCCGCATGCGTCGCATCGCGGCGCGTGAGCCGGCCGCGCACCCGGTTGGCGTCGCCCATGAAGCCGGCCACGAACGGGTCGCTGGGTTGTTCGTAAAGCTCGCGTGGCGCGCCCTCCTGTGCGATCACCGCGCGATTCATCACGATGATCCGATCCGACACCGCCATCGCTTCGGCCTGGTCGTGCGTGACATAGACCACGGTCAGCGACAGCCGCTGCTGCAACTCGCGAATTTCCTCGCGCATCTGGCGGCGCAGCCGCGCATCGAGGTTGGACAGCGGCTCGTCAAATAGAAGCACGGAGGGCTCCAGCACCAGCGCGCGGGCCACCGCCACCCGCTGCTGCTGGCCGCCGGACAACTCCGAGGGCAGGCGCTCGTCAAACCCCTGCAGGCCCACGGTGACCAATGCGGCGCGGCCGCGTTCGTCCGCTTCCTTCTTC
>JANMCS010000297.1:0-4633 GCA_031361405.1 Betaproteobacteria bacterium | reverse complement strand
CGGGCTCGCCGGGCTCTTCGACGCGGTCCTGTCGGTCGAGGCGGTCGGTGTTTTCAAACCCCATCCCAAGGTCTATCAACACGCAGTCGACAGCCTGGGCATTCCCGTGCGGGCCATATCGTTCCAGTCCTCGAATGCCTGGGATGCCCACGCCGCGTCGGCGTTCGGCATGCAGGTCGTTTGGTGCAATCGTTATCACCAGCGCGTCGAGCGCTTGCCCGGCGCGCCCGACCGCGAAATCACGTCATTGGCGCAGTTGCCGGCTTTGGTGGGTGCCGCGTAGCCCCCGACCGCTCCAACCGGGCAGATCAGCGCGGCGCCTTCCTGGCCACGTTGCGCGCCGGCGCGACGCCGATGGCAGGTGGCGGCTTGGGTCAGCACGATGCAACGGTCACCGCCGCTGCGATTCCAGTTCCGCCAACGACAGCTTCAACGCCGCGGCGAGATGCACATTGGCTTCATCGTGCCGTTCGAGTCGCGCCTGCATCTCGCCCAGCGCCACATGCGTGCGCCAATGTTCGTCGAGCGCCAGGCTGGCCTCGTAGTACGTCTGGGCCTTGCCCCACAGCGATTCGCGCTCGCACAGCCGGCCCAGTGCGTAGAGCAGCGTGGCGTCGGTGTTGTGCGTCAGCAGCCAGCGTTCGGCGGTCTGCAATTGCGCCGACGTGTCCGCGGCGCGGCACTGCGCGTAGAGCACCGCGAGATCGGCATCCCAGTGACGGTCGAGGGCGCGGACCACGATTTCCGCCGCCTCCCGGTCGCCGCCCAACGCGAGAAAGGCGGTGGCGCCGGAGCGCGCGACCTTGGGATCGGTGCGGTCGGCCTCGGGAATTCGATTCCAGTACGCGCGCAGTCCCGCCGCGTCGATGCGTTGCTGCGCCAACGCCTGCGCATAGGCCGAAGTGCGCAGCAGGTCGCCTTGCGCGGTGTCGTAAACCTTGCGCTTGACCAGCTGCTCGACCAGCGGCGGTACATCGCCATGGCGTCCGGCACTGATGGTGGCGCGCAATTCCAGCTTGAGCGCCGCGGTGTGCAGCCCGGCCTCCCGCTTCAGTTCGGCCAGTCGCGTCAGCGCTTCGCTGGGCTGGCCCTGTTCCAGTGCCATCTCGGCTTCGAGCATCAGGCGCGGTACGGCCAGGCTGGCGGTACCTGCATCGGCTCGCGACAGCAGCGCATGCGCATCGTCGAAGTTGCGCATGTCCGCCGCGGCGCGGGCCCCTATCAGCGCCGCCAACCCCGACGAGTGGGGAATGGCCAGCGCCTCATCGGCAAATTGCCGGGCCTTGCCAAAGCGGCCTTCAAGCAGCGCGACGGTAGCGGCATCCTGCTTGCTGCGCGCGCGTTCGACGTTGCGTTGGCGGCGGCTGGCGCGTACCTGCGCGGGCAATCCCGCAATGCGGATGAAGAGGCGCAACAGCAGATAGGTGATGACGAAACCGGCGACGATCATCATGATGAACGCGTTGAGCGAGACCTCCACGCGATAGGGCGGCGCGACCAACATCGCATAGCCGGTATTGAGCTTGAAGAGAAGCGCCGCGACGACGGCCAGCGCGGCCAGCAGCAGGAAGGCGAACAACAGGCGCATGACGTCTAACGCGCCGCGGGCGCGCCGCGTTCGCGCGTGGCCTTCAGCGAGCGCACCGCATTGAGACTGGCCGCGAGGTCGGGCAACTCCGTCGGCATCGGCGTCGCGGCAAGCTGCGTGAGCCCCGCCACCAGCGTCTGCACCGGCTTGGCCCGCGTGTCGAAATACTGCTTGATCCATGCATTCGCCGCCGTGACATCGGTCTTGAATCCGGTTTCATCATGCGACAACAGCGAGATGCGCGCGGTGAGGAGCCGCAGCCGCAGGTTCTCGCGCAGAAAGTAGCTTTGCGCCTGTGGCACCAGTGGGGCCGCGGGCCGATCGGCCACCTCGATCCGCACCAGCGACTTCAACTCCGACCAGGCGTCACGCAGCGAGCGCAACCATGCCGGGTCATTGGCCGGCGGCGACGGGGGTGCGGGTACCGGAAGTCGTTCGTCGCGCGCCAGCGGCAGCGTGTCGATGGCGGCGATGGCCTGGTCGAGCTTCACCGACATTCCGGCCACGTCGACATACGGCAGCGACTTCAGCTTGTCGATGTCGCGCACCAGCGCGCGTCGCAGCGCCACCCACTGCGGCCGGTCGGTGCGCGCGAGCTTGGCATCGGCCAGTTGCAGCGCGGCCAGCGCAGCCTGCACGTTGCCGGCGATCGACAGCTGCTGGCTGGCGAGCAGCAACACCTGCTCGATTTCATTAAGTGCCAATTCGTCGCGCGAAGGCGCCAGCTCGCGATACAGCGCCTCGAGCGAGGCCTGTTGCGTCTGCGACTCGGACAGGCGCGTTTCCAGCAGCGTGAGCTTGGCCTGGGCCTCGCGCATTTCATTGCCAAGTTCGGTTTCGCGCACCTTGGCCTGCGCCAGCGCCGCATCGGCGTCGGTGAGGCGTTTGGCCACTTCGGTGCGCATTTCGACCTGCGTGTGCCGGCCTTCCCACCAGCCGCCCATGGCGATCGCGATGGCAAGCACGGCCAGCACGGCGACAAACCCGCGGGAGGCGGGCCGCGCAAGCGGCGTAACGGGAGGTGGCGTGCCGCCGGCACTCTCGCGGGGAGCGCCGGCGGACGCTGGCGCGGTGGGGTCCATGGCCTGCAGCGAGCGACGATGTGGAAGACCCATTCTAGCAGTCGCGCCGGTTGCTCCCGTGACAGGCGACTGGCCCGCGCCCGCAGTCGTCGCTTACAATCAAGGGTACGCCCGGCCCCGTGACCGGGCTGCCCGACCCTTTCCTGTCTGTCCTGCCCCGTGAATGGTTTGACGCTACTTCTGCTGCTCGCCCTGGCGATCGGTATTTTCATTGCCTATCGCACCGGCGTCATGCATGGCCGGCGCGACGTGCAGGCCACCACGCCGCTGCGGCCCGCAGCCGTGGCCACGACGCCGCTGCCGGCACCGCTCGAAGTTACCGCCGTGCCCGCTGCAGTAACACCGCCCACCGTGGACGACGCTGCCAGCGCCGAACGTGCGCGGTTGGTCCGCAGCCTGGAAAGCGAAAACGCCGCGTTGCGCCGGCAGGCGCGCGGCACCGCGGCCATCGTCGGCCACCTGCAGGCCTTCGCGGAGGACCGACGGCAGCTGCTGGTCGATCTCGCAGCCGCGCGCGGCGAAACGGCGCGCTATCGGTCGATTGTGATCGACCTCGAGAACAATGCGCCGCCGCGGCTGCTCGACGGGCCCACGATGCCCGACGATCTCAAGCTGATCGTGGGCATCGGCCCGGTGCTGGAGCGCATGCTGCATCAGCTCGGCATCTCGTCGTACAAGCAGATTGCCCGTTGGAGCGAACGCGACATCGACGAATTCGATGCGCGACTGCCTGAATTTTCCGGGCGTATCCGCCGCGACACCTGGGTCGTGCAGGCGCGCGCGCTGCACCAGTCCAAGTTCGGCGAGGTTCTGCCGGTCCGCGACCGCGGATGAGCGCTGTTCCCTCCGCGCGCCATCCGTTGGCGCACGCCTTCCTGCCCATTGCAATCCTGACGCTGATCTGGGGCTGCAACTGGCCCGTGCTGAAGATGGGCGTGATGGAATTGGCGCCGCTCACCTTTCGCGCGATCACATTGCCGTTTGCAGCGCTCGGCATGCTGCTGGTGTCGAATCTGCGCGGCGACTCGATCCGCATCCCGCGCGAATGGTGGGGCCGCCTGGCGATCCTGGCGTTCTTCAATATCGCAGGCTGGAATGGTTTCGTTCTGTTCGGCGTGCAGCAACTCCCCGCGGGCCGCAGCGCCATCCTGGCCTATACGATGCCGGTGTGGGCCACGCTGATCTCGATCGCGTTGCTGCACGAGCCGCTCAACCGGCGCAAGATCATCGGCCTGGTACTCGGCATGCTGGGGATGGCCTTGCTGCTGGGCGACGACCTGCGGCATCTGCGCGACCTGTCCACCGGCGCCATGATGATCCTGGCCGCAGCAATCCTGTGGGCGTTCGGCACCGTGCTCCTCCGCAAATGGAAGCCGCCGATTCCGCAGAATACGCTGTCGGGATGGATGATGATGGTGGGCTGGTTGCCACTGGTGGTGATGGCGCCGTTCTTCGAGACGCACCCCATTTCCTACCTCGGGCACCTGTCGGGCGGCACGTGGTTTGCCATTCTCTACAACATCTTCCTGGCCGGTACGCTGGCGCACTGGGCGTGGTTCACGCTCGCGCGCACGCTGCCGGTGGCGGTGTCGTCGATGTCGTCGCTGCCGGTGCCGGTGGTCGGAGTGTTCGCGGGCATGCTGGTGCTGGGCGAGCGGCCGGGCATCAACGAATTTGCCGCGCTCGCGCTGGTCTTGTGCTCGCTGGTGGCGGTGCTGCTGCCGTCATCGAAGAAGATGGCACCGCCGCCGCCGACGGCATCGGAGCCGTCGCCCTGACGTTGCCATCGTGGCGGGGCGCGAGGCTGACGCCTCGACTACAGGTGATATCGAACCAACCGCATTCCCGTAGGCGACGCTTCAGCCTCGCGCGCAGCGACGAAATCGGTTGAAAAACCGTCAGCCCTGCAACTCCGGGATCAGCGTCAACACGTTTCCGGTACCGAACCACGCGTCGAGGTTGG
>JANMCS010000290.1:0-10169 GCA_031361405.1 Betaproteobacteria bacterium | reverse complement strand
GCTGGTGTTTGCGCTGTTCGAGTTGAATCCCGCGCCGTTCTGCCTGCTGGATGAGGTCGACGCGCCGCTGGACGATCCCAACACCGAGCGTTTCTGCAAGATGGTGCGCGAGATGGCCGGCGACACGCAGTTCCTGTTCATTTCACACAACAAGATCACGATGGAAATGGCGAATCAGCTCGTGGGCATCACGATGCCGGAGCCCGGAATCTCGCGGGTGGTGGCCGTCGACATCGCCGAGGCCCTGTCGCTGGCCGAAGCCACGGCGGCCTGACCAGGTGCCCCGCTGAACATCGCCACGGCCGCCCGATGCGGTCGCGCTATACTTCCTGCGCATCCATGGTCAATCCCTCCCTACAGGCGACCTGAATGGCGATGAGTCCGCTGCAATTGGGTCTCATCGGCGCCGGCATCGTCCTGGTCGTCGGCGTGATCATCTACAACTGGTGGCAGGAACGGCGCGTGCGGCAACGCATCGCATCGGCATTCCGCCCGAGCGAAATGCCCAAGGCCACGCCGGGGGCGGAAACGGCGCGCGTCGAGCCCTCGCTGCGCAGCGACCATGACGACGATGCCTACGTGCCACCGGCGACGGTCGTGGCGGGCACCGCGCAGGCGCTGCGTCGGGACCAACCTGACACCGGCACGCCGGCATGGCAGCCGCCGATGGACGTGATCAGCAGCGTTCCTGGCGAGAGCACGACCGCCGAGCTGTCCCCGTTGCCCCCGTCCGCCCCGAGCCCGGGCACCGCCACCGGCGGCATTGTCCGCCAGCCCGATGCGGACATCGAATGCATTGTCACGCTGCAACCGGCGCGCCCGGTCAGCGTCGGCGCGTTGGCGGCAGGGCTGCATGCGCGGATGGGCAAGCGTCTGCGCTGGTTCGGCCGCACGGTTGCCGATGGCCCGTGGCAGGGCCTCGCATCCGACTCGCGCGGCGAATTCGTCGAATTGGCGGCGTGCCTGCTGCTGGCCGACCGCAATGGCGCCGCCAGCCGCTGCCAGCTCGATACGTTTGTCCGCGTGCTGGGCGAATTGGCGCCGATGCTGCCGGCGGCCGCCTCGGTGCCCGATGTCGGCGCCGAAACCGGGCGCGCCGAGGCGCTCGATCACCTGTGCGCCGATCTTGATGTGCAGATCGGGCTGACGGTAATGAAGGGCGACGCCAACGGCATCCCCGGTACCAAGCTGCGTGGTGTAGCCGAGGCGGCGGGCTTCAGTCTCGCCAGCGGCGGCCGCTTCGAGTGGGTCGACGAGAATTCCGGCGCGGTGCTCTACACGCTGCAGAACGTGCGCAACGAACCCTTCACCGTCGACACGCTGCGCGTTTCGGCCACCAACGGCGTGGTTTTTGTGCTCGATGTCCCGCGCGTGCCCGACCCGGCGCGCGCATTCGACCAGATGAAGCTCGCGGCCAAGCGCATGGCGCACACGCTGGCCGCCGAGTTGGTCGACGACAACCGGCGACCGCTCGACGATCCTGCGCTGGCGGCCATCCGCAAGCAGGTCGACGCGGCGGCAACGGCGCTCACCGAATCCGGGATCGAGCCGGGAAGTCCGCGCGCGCTGGCCTTGTTCGGGGCCTGATGAACGCGCGCCAGGCCGGCGGGGAGGCCGCGCCCGCTGCCGCCGCGGCGCGGACGCAGGCGTTGCGTGACGAAATCGCCGCGCACGACCATCGCTATTACGCGCTGGACCAGCCTGCGGTCAGCGATGCCATCTACGATGGCCTCATGCGCGAACTGCAGGCGCTGGAGGCGCAGTACCCGACACTGCTGCGGCCCGATTCGCCCACGCAGCGCGTGGCCGGCCAGCCGTCCCCCGAGTTCGACAGTGTCACCCATCGCGTGCCGATGCTGTCGCTCAACAATGCGTTCACCGACAGTGAGGTCGAGGCGTTCGACCGCCGCGTCCGCGAGGGCCTGGGCATCGATGCCGTCAGCTACTCGGTCGAACCCAAGTTCGACGGACTGGCGATCAATCTCGTCTACGAGCATGGCATCTTCGTGCAGGGTGCCACGCGCGGCGATGGCGCCAGCGGCGAGAATGTCACGGCCAACCTGCGCACCGTGGGTGCCATACCGCTGCGCCTGCATGGCGACGCTCCCCCGCCGCTACTTGAAGTACGTGGCGAAGTGCTGATGCTGAAGCGCGATTTCGATGCGCTCAATCGCGCGCAGGCGGCGCGCGGCGACAAGGTGTTCGCCAATCCGCGCAACGCGGCGGCAGGCAGCCTGCGCCAGCTCGATCCCCGGATCACGGCCACGCGCCGGCTCGCCTTCTTTGCGTACGGTGTGGGCGCGGTCGAGTGGGGCGATATGCCGGCGCCCGTGGCGCAGGGCGAATTGCTGGCCTTGCTGGCGTCGATGCATGTGCCGGTGGCGCGCGAACGCCGCGTGGTCATCGGCTTGGCGGGTCTGCTGGGCGCGTATCGCGCCATGGGCGAGGCTCGCGCCGGCCTGCCCTTCGACATCGACGGCGTCGTGTACAAAGTCGACGCGCTGGCGCAGCAACAGCAACTGGGCTTTGTCTCGCGCGCGCCGCGCTTTGCCATCGCGCACAAATTCCCGGCCGAGGAAATGTCGACGGTGGTCCTCGCCATCGACGTCCAGGTCGGCCGCACCGGAGCCATCACACCCGTGGCACGACTCGCCCCGGTGTTTGTCGGCGGCGTCACGGTGACCAACGCCACGCTGCACAACGAGGACGAAGTGCGACGCAAGGACGTGCACATCGGCGACACGGTGATCGTGCGCCGTGCGGGCGACGTCATTCCCGAGGTGGTGCGGGTCGTGTCCGAACTCCGCCCCGCCGATGCTGCGCCGTTCGTGATGCCGACGCATTGTCCCGAGTGTGGCTCGGCCATCGCCCGCCTGCCCGACGAGGCCATTGCCCGCTGCACCGGCGGGCTGGTCTGCCCGGCGCAGCGCAAGCAGGCCATCCTGCATTTCGCAGGCCGACGCGCGCTGGACATCGAAGGCATGGGCGACAAGTTGGTGGACCAGCTGGTGGACGCCGACATCGTCCGCTCGCCGGCGGGACTCTACAAGCTCGGCCTGGCACAACTTGCGGCGCTCGAGCGCATGGCCGACAAGAGCGCCGGCAACATCGTCGCGGCGATCGAGGCGAGCAAATCGACCACGCTCGCCCGCTTCATTTTCGGCCTCGGCATCCGGCACGTCGGCGAAGCCACGGCCAAGGACCTGGCCGCGCATTTCGGCAGCCTCGACGCGCTGCTCGCGGCCGACGAGGCCGCCTTGCTGGACGTGCGCGACGTGGGCCCGGTGCTGGCCGCATCCATTGCGGGCTTCCTGGCCGAACCGCACAATCGCGAGGGCATCGAACAGTTGCGTGCGGCCGGCGTGCATTGGTCGGAGGGCCCGCCGCAGCGGGCGGCCGCCGGTGCGCTGGCGGGAGTGACCTTTGTGCTCACCGGTACGCTGCCGACATTGTCGCGCGACGACGCCAAGGCCATGGTTGAAGCGGAAGGTGGCAAAGTGGCGGGTAGCGTTTCGAAGAAAACCGATTTCGTCGTCGCCGGCGCGGATGCCGGCACCAAGCTCGTCAAGGCGCAGGATCTGGGCGTCACCATTCTCGATGAAGCGGCCCTGCAGGAACTCATCGCAGGGCGCATTGCCGCCACGAAAGCACCATGAAACCAATCACCAAAGCCGTTTTTCCGGTCGCCGGCCTCGGCAGCCGCTTCCTACCCGTGACCAAGGCCAGCCCCAAGGAAATGCTGCCGGTCGTGGACAAGCCGCTGATCCAGTATGCGGTGGAGGAGGCGGCGGCGGCGGGCATCACCGACATGATCTTCATCACCGGCCGCAACAAGCGCGCGATCGAGGATCACTTCGACAAGGCCTACGAACTGGAGACGGAGCTGGCGTTGCGCAACAAGGCGGCGCTGCTCGAAGCCGTGCAGGCCGCCACGCCACCGGGCATCAACTGCATCTACATCCGCCAGTCGGAGGCGCTTGGGCTCGGTCATGCGGTGCTATGCGCCGCCCCCGTGGTCGGTGACGAACCGTTCGCGGTGATCCTGGCCGATGACCTCATCGATGCTCGTGTGCCCGTCATGCAGCAGATGGTGGGCCTCGCCGCGCGCGAGGACGCGTCCATTGTTGGCGTGATGGAAGTGCCCGCCGACGACGTCGGCAGCTGGGGCATCGTGGAGACGGCCGACCCCGCGGCAGCCGCCTCGGCCATCAGCCGCATTGTCGAGAAGCCGCAGCCCGGCACCACGCCGTCCACGCTCGCGGTGGTGGGGCGCTACGTGCTCACGCCGCGCGTCTTCCATCATCTGCGCACCATGCCGCCGGGGGCGGGCGGCGAGATCCAGTTGACCGACGGTATCGCCCGGCTGCTGGCAGAGGAGCGGGTGATCGCTTATCGCTTCGAGGGACGCCGCTACGACTGCGGACGCAAGCTGGGATACCTCGAGGCCACCGTCGACTTCGGCCTCAAGCATCCGGAGACCGGCCCCGGCTTTGCCCGCTTCCTGGCGCAGCGCGGGCTGTCGTGACGCTCAACGAGCTCAAGTACCTGGTCGCGGTGGCGCAGGAGCGCAACTTCGGCCGCGCCGCGGTGAAATGTTTCATCAGCCAACCGGCGCTGTCGGTGGCCATCCAGAAACTGGAGGAGGAGCTTGGCACGCAGGTCTTCGAACGCGGCAAGAGCGAAGTCTCCATCACGCCGGTCGGCGAGCGCATTGTCGAGCAGGCCCAGCGCGTGCTGGAGGAGGCCGCGCGGGTGCGCGAGATCGCGCAGGCCGGGCGCAACCAACTGGTAGGCACGCTGCGCCTCGGCGTGATCTACACAGTGGCCCCGTACCTGCTGCCCGACCTCATCCCGGCGCTGCACGATCGCGCCCCGCAAATGCCGCTCGACATCGAGGAAAACCTGACCGAGAACCTCGAGGCGTCGCTGAAAGCCGGCCGCATCGACGCGGCCATCGTCGCGCTCCCGTTCGCACCGCCTGGCGTCATCACCGAATTCATGTACGAGGAGCCGTTCCAGATCGTGGTGCCGTCAACCCACAAGTGGGCCAACCGCAAGTCCGTGCGACCCAACGAGCTGGCCGGCGAGAACACGATCCTGCTCAACGTCGGTCACTGCTTTCGCGACCAGGTGCTGGAGTCGTGCCCGGAGTTGAACCGCGCGGACGCCCATGTGCCGCGCACGAACTCGCTGGAAACCGTGCGCAACATGGTGGCTTCGGGCCTCGGCATCTCGGTGCTGCCGCGCGATGCGCTGACGCCGCGCTATCACAGCCGGATGGTGGTCCCGGTGCCCTTCGCCAAGCCGGTGCCGACGCGCCGCGTGGCCGTGGCCTACCGGCGCAGCTTTCCACGTCCCGCCGCCATCGCCGCCATCCGCGAGGCGGTGGCAACTTGCCGCTCGTAGCCGGCGCTCGGCGCGCCACGACCGCGCGGTGTAAAAAAGTATACTTGGCGCCATCCTATTTCTCGTCATCTCCTCGGCGCGCGCACCGCCGGCGAAGCCGTCGATGACCTCACGCGTACTCAAGGGGCAAGGCATGATCAACGATCTCAAGGGCAAGGCGGTACTGATCACAGGCGCATCGACCGGCATCGGCGCTGCCGCGGCACGCGCGTTCGCGCAAGCTGGCAGCAACGTCGTCGTGCATTACCACGCGAGTCGGGAGGCGGCCGAAGCCGTCGCAGCCGATGTGCACAAGCACGGCGTCAAGGCGGTGCTTGTGGCCGGCGACGTCACGGTCGAAGCCGACGTCAAGCGCATCGTCGCGGAGACGATGGCGGCGTTCGGCCGGATCGACGTGCTGATCAACAACGCCGGCGGCATGCTGGGGCGCGTCAGGATCGAGGACTACACGGTCGAACACATCAAGCGCGTGGTGGACCTCAATGTCACCCAGGTCGCCGTCTTCATGCGGGAGGTCGTGCCGATCATGCGGCGCCAGAAGTCCGGGAACATCATCAACGTCACGTCGATTGCCGCGCGCAACGGCGGGGGCGGTGGCGCAGTGCTCTATGCGGGCGCCAAAGGCTTCGTGTCCACGGTCACCCGCGGCTGGGCGAAGGAAGTGGTTGGCGACAACATTCGCCTCAACGCGGTATCGCCGGGCGTCATCACCACCCCGTTTCATGATCGCTACTCGAACGCAGAGCAGTTGAAGGCGATGCAAGCCACGGTACCGATGAACCGCCTGGGCAGTGCCGAAGAATGCGCCGGCACGTTCCTCTACTTGGCGTCCGACGCGATGTCGGGTTACGTGACCGGGCAGGTGATCGAGGTCAACGGCGGGCAATACATGCCGTGAGGTTCCTGCGGTTGCGTAATGACGCGTGCGCCGCGGCGCGAACAAAAAAATAGGGGTTACACTTGCGCGTAACCCCTTGGTTCAGTGTGGTGGGCATTGCTGGGTTCGAACCAGCGACCCCTCCCGTGTGAGGGGAGTGCTCTACCGCTGAGCTAAACGCCCCGCGAACCCAGACAGGAGTACCGATTTAACCATAGCGACGGACCGAGGGCAAACCACGTTTTGTGATCGTCGGGCAATGTCCAGGACATAGACGCACGGTAATGGTGCAGACTATGGTGAGAAAGAGGGCGGCAGGCCTGAGGCCAATCCCCACCTTAGCCTTAAGTCGTTGGCTGTCAACGATTTCTTCCGCGTGGCGCACGCCTTGCTAGCAGACGTTGTCGACCCGAGCCCATTTGAATGTCCGCACCAGCCTACGATGAAATGACCGGCCGCGATGGCCGGATCCGGCCGCATTACCGCGCGTTTGCCGATTGGCTCGAGCGTACCGACGGTGCCCGGATCGCCCAGAAGCGGGAAGAGGCCGAGCTTGCATTCCATCGCGTTGGCATCACGTTCGCCGTTTACGGCGAGGACGCCGACACCGAGCGCCTGATTCCTTTCGACCTGGTGCCACGGATCATTCCAGCGGACGAGTGGACGATCCTCGAGCGTGGATTGAAGCAGCGCGTCCATGCGTTGAACCTGTTTCTGGAAGACGTCTATCACGACCAGCGGATCCTGAAGTCCGGCACAATTCCGCCTGAACGTGTACTCAACAACACGCAATTCCGGCGCGAAATGGTTGGCATGAACGTGCCCGGCGGCATCTACGCGCACATCGCGGGTGTCGATATCGTACGGGCCGGGGCCGGCGAATACTACGTCCTCGAGGACAACCTGCGCGTGCCATCGGGCGTGTCCTACATGCTCGAGAACCGCAAGATGATGATGCGGCTCTTTCCCGAGCTGTTCTCCACCCGGTCGATCCGACCGGTGCAGCACTACCCCGACATGCTCCTCGAGAATCTGCGGGCCGTAGGCCCCAAGGGCGAGGAGAATCCCACGGTGGCGGTGATGACGCCCGGCGCCTACAACTCGGCTTACTACGAGCACGCCTTCCTGGCCCAGCAGATGGGCGTCGAGCTGGTCGAGGGGCAGGATCTGTTTGTCCAGAACGACACCGTGTACATGCGCACGACCCGCGGGCCCAGGCGCGTGCACGTGATCTATCGCCGGGTCGACGACGATTTTCTAGATCCGCTGGCGTTCCGCAAGGATTCGATGATCGGCGTGCCGGGGCTCTTCGCGGCGTACCGTGCCGGTCGCGTCACGCTGGCCAATGCCATCGGCACCGGCGTCGCGGACGACAAGTCGATCTATCCGTTCGTACCGGACATGATCCGCTTTTACCTGGCCGAGGACCCCATCCTCAACAACGTGCCGACCTACATGTTGTACAAGCCGCAGGATCTGTCGTACGCGCTGGCCAATATCGAGAAACTGGTCGTGAAGGAAGTGCACGGGGCCGGCGGCTACGGCATGCTGGTGGGGCCGGCATCGACGGCGGCCGAATGCGCGGCCTTTGCCGAGCGCGTTCGCGCGACACCTGGGCAATACATTGCGCAGCCGACGCTGGCGCTGTCGACGTGCCCCACTTTTGTCGCGGCCGGGCTCGCGCCGCGCCACATCGACCTGCGGCCCTACGTGCTGTCGGGCACCGACATCGACCTCGTGCCCGGCGGACTCACGCGCGTGGCGCTGCGCGATGGTTCGCTGGTGGTCAACTCGTCCCAAGGCGGCGGGACGAAGGACACGTGGGTCTTGGCGTGAAGAATCGTTCATGAGCGCCATGCTCTCCCGCGTCGCCAATGAGCTCTTCTGGATGGCGCGCCACATCGAACGGGCCGAGAACACGGCGCGCCTGCTCGACGTCACCTACCGCACGTCGCTTTTACCGTACGACGTGCAGGAGCCTGGCCTGGCCTGGGCCGAGCCCTGGGCGGTGCCGCTGGTCGCGACCGGGGTCGCCACCGCGTATTACAAGAGCCATCCGGTGCTGGCGGCCGAGGACGTATTGAAATTCATGATCCTCGACGCCGGCAACCCATCGTCGATCTACAGCTGCCTGCGCAGCGCCCGCGAATCGGCGCGCAGCGTCCGGGGCGCCATCACATCCGAAATGTACGAGGACCTGAACGGCGCGTGGATCGAGATGCGGAACTACGACTACGCCGGCTTGCAGCGCATCGGCGTGTCGGCGTTTCTCGACTGGGTGAAGATGCGCTCGCACCTCTTTCGTGGCGTGACCTTCGGCACGATGCTGCGCGACGAGGCCTATCACTTCATCCGGCTGGGCACCCACATCGAGCGCGCGGACAACACGGCGCGCATCCTCGACACGAAGTATCACATCCTGCTGCCCTCGGCCGCGGACGTAGGCGGGGCGGTGGACTACTACCAGTGGGCCTCGCTGCTGCAGTCGTTGTCCGGGTTCGAGGCCTACCGCAAGATCTACAGCGACGTGATTTCGCCCCGGCGCGTCGCCGAGTTGCTGGTGCTGCGCGACGACATGCCGCGCTCGCTGCACAGCTGCCTCAATTTCATCGACGACACACTGGCGCTCCTGTGCGACGACCACAGCGAGGAGCTGCGGCGCCAGGCGGGGGAACTGCACGCCCGGCTGCATTTCGGCAGCACCGACGACATCATCCGCTACGGCCTGCACGAATACCTGATGGACTTCCTGCAGCGCGTGTCCGTGCTCGGAGCGGAGATCAGCCGACGGTTCCTGGTACCCGCCAACTGACCGTGCCCATGGTGCCGCACCCGGTTTCGGTAGAATCAACGGCTTTGCCTGTCGCCGCGTTGGCGGCGCTCAACCTGGGTATAGCCTCCTCATGACTTATTGCGTGGCCATGTCGCTCGACGCCGGGATGATCTTCGCGTCCGATTCGCGCACCAATGCCGGTGTCGACCAGATTGCCCGTTTCTCCAAGATGAAGGTGTTCGCGCACGAGGGCGAACGGGTCATCACCACGCTGTCGTCGGGCAATCTCTCCATCACGCAGAACGCGCTCAACCTGCTGGAGCAGCGCAGCCGCGCGGGCGAGGACCGCCGCACGTTATGGAATGCCGAGTCGATGTTCGACGTAGCCCGGCTGATCGGCGACGCCTTGCGTGAGGTCAAAAACCTCGATGGGCCGTTCCTGACGCAGAACAACATCGACTCCAACGCCAATTTTCTCATCGGCGGACAGATCCGGGGCGAGCCGCCGCGGCTGTTCAATGTCTACGGCGAGGGCAATTTCATCGAGGCCACGCCGGATACCTGCTATTTCCAGATCGGCGAAACCAAGTACGGCAAACCGATCATCGACCGGGTGATCAGCCGCACCACCAGCCTGCTCGACGCCACCAAGTGCACGGTGGTGTCCTTCGATTCGACGATGCGGTCCAACATTTCAGTGGGCCTGCCGATCGACCTGCTCGTCTACCACACCGACTCGCTGCGTATCGGCCTGCAACGACGGATCGAAGAATCCGATCCGTATTTCCAGATGGTGCACACGCAGTGGGGCGAGGGGCTGCGGCGCGTGTTCGCGCAACTTCCCGATCCCGACTGGGCGTAACCGGAACCCTCATGGCGATACGCGTCGCGCTTTCGCATCGCACCACCTATCGCTTCGATCGCCATGTCGGGCTTGGCCCCCACGAAATCCGGCTGCGCCCGGCGCCGCATTGCCGCACGCCCATCCTCAGCTATTCGCTGACGGTTGCGCCGGAGCCGCATTTTCGCAACTGGCAGCAGGACCCGTATGGCAACTGGGTCGGGCGCTTTGTCTTTCCTGAACGCGCCGACTTGCTGTCCATCGAGGTCGAC
>JANMCS010000277.1:0-13472 GCA_031361405.1 Betaproteobacteria bacterium | reverse complement strand
CCGCCTGAATCCGTGCGTGCTCACTAGCGCGCAAAGGCAGACGGGGAACCGTGCCGCTGCAGGGAGTACAATCCGCGCGTCTGGTTGCCACCTCGCCCTCCCGCCTCCCTATGTCCGTCGACGTCGTCAATACCGCGCTCAAGGCGCAGATCCTTGCCGAGGCGCTTCCTTACATTCGCCGCTTCCACGACAAGACGATCATCATCAAGTACGGTGGCAATGCGATGACGGAGCCCGCGCTGAAGGCGGGATTCGCGCGCGACGTGGTGATGCTGAAGCTGGTGGGCATGAATCCGGTGATCGTGCATGGCGGTGGTCCGCAGATCGGTGACCTATTGAAGAAGATGGGCATCGATAGCGAATTCCGCCAGGGCATGCGCGTCACCGACGACCGGGTGATGAACGTCGTCGAGATGGTGCTGGGCGAGTTGAACCAGGAAATCGTCGGCCTCATCAACCAGCACGGCGGCAAGGCCGTCGGGCTTACCGGGCAGGATGGCGCGTTCATCCATGCGCGGAAGATGATGCTGAAATCGGAGACCACCGAAGGCGAGTTCGTCGACATCGGTCTTGTCGGCGAGATCGAGCGCATCGATCCCGAGCTGATCCAGCTGCTCGATTCACGCGATTTCATCCCGGTGATCGCGCCGATCGGTGTGGGCACCAGCGGCGAGGCGTACAACATCAATGCCGATCTGGTCGCGGGCAAGTTGGCCGAGACGCTCAAGGCCGAGAAGCTCGTGCTGATGACCAATACCGTGGGCGTGCTCGACAAGAAGGGCACGCTGCTGTCCGGGCTCACCGCCAGCGAAATCGACGCGCTGTTTGCCGACGGCACCATCTCTGGAGGCATGCTGCCGAAGATCGGGTCGGCGCTCGATGCGGTCAAGAACGGCGTCAAGAGCTCGCACATCATCGACGGCCGTGTGGAACACGCGCTGCTGCTCGAGGTGCTCACCAACGAGGGTGTCGGCACGATGATTCGCGCCGACGACTCGCCTCCGCGCTTCGGCGTGTGAGCGACGAGCTGCCACTGCGCGCCATGCATCGGTATCCATCATGGCCATGAAACCCGGCGAGCGCCGCCTGCAGATCCTGCAGACGCTGGCGGCCATGCTCGAAAGTCCGCGCAGCGAGAAGGTGACCACGGCGGCGCTGGCGGCGAAGCTCGGCGTGTCCGAAGCCGCGCTGTACCGGCACTTTGCCAGCAAGGCGCAGATGTTCGAGGGATTGATCGAGTTCATCGAGACCACGCTGTTCTCGTTTATCAACCGGATCACGGCGGAAACGACCGAGGGCGTGGCGCAGGCCGAGCAGACGGTCGTGATGATGCTTTCCTTCGCCGAAAAAAATCCAGGGATGACCCGCGTGCTGATCGGCGAAGCGCTGGTCAACGAGGACGAGCGGCTGCAGGCGCGGATCAACCTGCTCACCGACAAGCTCGAGGCATCGCTGCGGCAATCGTTTCGCATCGCGCAGGCATCCAACGGCTGGCACGGCGACGCGCAGGCCGACGCCGCGGTGCTGATCGCCTACGTGCTTGGACGCTGGCAACTTTTTGCGAAGTCCGGATTCAAGCGGCTCCCGCAGGAGGGATGGCCGCTGCAGCGAAAATTCCTGTTTGGTTGACATGCCCGTCGTCGCGCCGGCAGGCTGCGCAATGGGCGACCGTATCCATCAACCGTCGAATACTCTCCATCCCATGTTCAAGCCGTCACTGCTGTTGCAACGCGTGGTCGTCGTCGTGACCTTGGGCACGGCCGCAACGCTTTCGGCGCAGCCTGCGCCACCGGCGCGCATCACCGAGCCCACGGCGCAGGTGTCGCGCTGGCAGTCCGATGTCGAGCAGCTTGACCAGGTGTATCGCGATCGCGTTTCCACTGCGACCGCCACGCGCGCGCTGTGGGTCGCCGGGCAACTGGAACCCGGGGACGCCACGGCGGCCAGCGAGCGTTTCCTGCGCGCACGCACCGAAGCACCCACCGAGCGCCTGTATCTAGCCGCGCTGGCAGCGGCTTGCCTCGAGCCCGTGCAGCCCCGGCCGCCGGCATGCGATGCGACTGACCGCCTCGCCGACTGGGCCACCCGCGACGGGGACAATGGCATGCCGTCGCTGCTGCTGGCCGAACGCGCGCGCCAGCGCAACAACACGGCCGGCATGATTGCGTATCTCGACGAGGCCGCCGTCAGGACGCGCTTCGACGATTACTGGAATCGTGGCGCGCTCGTCCTGTGGGAGGACGTTGGTGGCGCCACACCGGGCGCCGACCCGGCGGCGCGCGCGCTGCTGGTGTCGAAATACCTGACGCTGCGTGGCGCCTATGGCGGCAACGTGTGGCGCACGCTGTGTCGGGACGGCGGACGCGGCAACGACGCCGCGCGCGCCGCCTGCTACGCCGCGGGCATCGCGGTGGCGGATCGTGGCACCACCTGGGCGCTGCAACTGGCGGGCGCGCGGGCGGCGGAACGCAGCGCCGGCTCCCCCGTCGAGACCGACGCCGCGGGCGCGCGGATCCGGCAGTTGCAGCAACGGGCGCTGGCGTGCGCCGCGCAAGGCGACACGCTGGCAGCGGCGTTTGAAGTGAACGACAACGCCACCCGCGACCGCGCGCTGAAGGCTTGGGAGCGACGCCTGCAGCGTCAGGCGGCCGATGGGGACGCCGCGGCGTGCGGCGGGGACGGCTGACCGTCCGCGCGGGTCAGGTGGCCTGAACCGTGGAGGGCGCCAGCACGCATCCGGCGATTTTCCAGCGGCCATCCTTCTGTTTTTCCATCTGGTAGATCGCCACCAGCACCGTGTTGTCGGGCAGGATGAGGCGCAGCGGCTGGATCACCGCGCCCTCGATCACGGCGCCTTCCAGAAAACGCGTGTCGCGCGCCGCGAGCAGCGGCGCGTAGCCGTCGCGGACCATGCGCATGAATCGATCGGGCGAACCGAACTGGTCGCGGATGGCAGGTGTGGCGAACGTAAGCGCCTTGGCGCCGTCACCGGCCAACAGCGCCGCCCGTTGGCTGCCGATCGCCTGTTCGATCGCCTTCCATTCCGCGCGCTGCAGCGAGGGCGCATCCGTGGGCGCCGCCATGGCGGCGGGTGCAACGAACAGGGCCAGCAGCAGCAACCGCGCCCACCAGGCAAGCATTTTCATCATGGTCTCCCGGAACATACCTTGCACGCGGGGTCGCGCGGTACGCGCAACTCCCGCCATTGCATCGTCAACGCGTCGATCAGCAGCAGCCGGCCCGCAAGCGATGTACCCACCTGCGCGAGGATCTTCAGCGCCTCGGCCGCCTGCGTGGCGCCGACGATGCCCACCAGCGGCGCGAAGACGCCCATTGTCGCGCATCGCGTTTCCTCGAGCTCGTCGCCCTCGCCGAACAGGCAGTGGTAGCACGGCGCGTCGGGGGCTGAGGTATCGAACACGGCCACCTGGCCGTCGAAGCGGATGGCGGCGCCCGACACCAAGGGCTTGCCGGCGTGCACGCACGCCGTGTTGATCGCATGCCGCGTGGCGAAGTTGTCCGAACAATCGAGGACCACGTCCGCGGCAGCCACCAATGGCGCCAGCGATGCGGCGTCGACGCGGGCGGGGATGCACTCGATGCGGATCTGCGGATTCACCGCGGCCAGGCGTTGTGCCGCCGCCGCGACCTTCAATTGGCCGATGTCGGCGGTGGCATAGAGAATTTGCCGTTGCAGGTTGGTGAGATCGACGCGGTCGGCATCGCACAACGTCAACGTGCCCACGCCCGCGGCGGCGAGAAATTGCGCGGCAGGCGCCCCCAGCCCGCCCATGCCGACGATCAACGCGTGCGCGGCATCGAAGCGCGCCTGCGCGGCGGTACCCAGTTCGTCCAGCAGGATGTGCCGGCTGTAGCGAAGCAGCTGCGAGTCGTCCATGCCGCCATTGTGCCGCGAATCGACGGGCGATTTGCGCGCGCCCGGGAATGAAAAAACGCCCGGCATCGCCGGGCGTTCTTGCGGGCAGCGCGCGGTGGTTACGGCTTGGCTACGGCGGGCACCGCCGTGTTGCTGGCAACGGCCTTGGTGGACGCGATCACCGGCACGCCCTTCAGGTGGTTCATCGCCTGCTGCAACTGGAAATCATCGCTGGCGCCGAATTCGAAACGCGGCAGCGGCGGCGCGACTTCGGCCTTGTTGGGATCTGCAGGCTTGGCCGTCGCACCCGGCACCGGCGCTGCCGGCTTGGCGGCGTCGCCGCCCTTGCCGGTTTCGAGGTGACGCTCGAGATTGGCTTCGCGGATGCGCACGCCCGAGTCGCGGCCATCGTCAACCACGATGTCGGGTTCGATGCCCTTGGCCTGGATCGAGCGGCCCGACGGCGTGTAATAACGCGCGGTGGTGAGTTTCAGGCCGGCATTGTTGCCGAGCGGCAGGATCGTCTGGACCGAGCCCTTGCCGAACGTCTGGTTGCCGATCACCGTAGCGCGCTTGTGGTCCTGCAACGCGCCGGCCACGATTTCAGACGCCGACGCGGTGCCGCCGTCCACCAGCACGACCATCGGGACCTTTTTCACCGCCGCGGGAAGATCCTTGAAATAGTCGTCGCCGCGCCGTGAGTAGTTGTCCTTGGTGGCGAGCAGGCGCATCCGCGCATCCGGCGTGCGGCCATCCGTGTAGACGACGAGGGCGTCCTTGGGCAGGAATGCGGCCGACACCGCGACCGCCTGGTTGAGCAGCCCACCCGGGTCGCTGCGCATATCGAGCACGAGTCCCTTCAGGTCGCCCTTGGCGTAGAACTCCTTCAGCGACTTGGCCAGGTCTTCGCCGGTGCGTTCCTGGAAATTGCGCACGCGGACGTAGCCGTAACCGGGCTCGATCATCTTGGCGCGCACGCTCTTGACGCTGATTTCTTCACGCGTGAGCGTGAACACGAGCGGCGTGTCGGCATCTTTGCGCACGACGGTGAGCACGACTTGCGTGCCCGGCTTGCCGCGCATCTTGTCGACAGCCTTCGACAGCGGCAGTCCGCGCGTGGCGGTGTCGTCGATCTTGACGATCAGGTCGCCCGCCTTGATGCCGGCGCGGAACGCCGGCGTGTCCTCGATGGGCGACGTGACCCGCACGACGCCGTCCTCGACGCCCACTTCGAGGCCCAGGCCGCCGAACTTGCCCTGCGTGGAAACCTGCAGTTCCTTGAACGCCTCGGCGTCAAGGAAGTCGGAGTGCGGATCGAGTCCGCGAACCATCCCGTTGATGGCCTCCTTGATGAGCTTTTCGTCCGGAACCGTCTCGACGTAGTCGCTCTTGATCTTGCCGAAGACCGCGGACAGGAGCTGCAGATCTTCGTAGGGGATCGGTGTCTTGGCTTCGCGCTGCGCGATGGCCGAGAAGTTGAGCGATATCAACACGCCCAGCACCGTGCCCAGCCCGACCAAACCCGCCTTTTTCCAGCGGTCGCCTTTTTTGGCTGGTTCCTGCATACCCATCTTCATTGCGGTGCTCCTGCCTTCAGCGAAGGCCTCGTGTTACCTGCCAGGGCGGAACCGGCCGTCCTTCCGTCGACGCCTGCAGCCAAGTATACGCCGCGCGCCATCCCCGCCAACGCGACAAAATGCCACCTGGCGGACACCCTTTACCGGCTGGCGATCCGGGGTCCGGAGCCGCTGCGTGGATCGATGATCAAGGCGCGCCCTTAAGGACGCCTGAAAGCCCCTCGAGTGCAAGCTTGGGCCGTGGTGCCCGGTACAAGTTCCCGGACAGCGCGCGGGTATTGGCAAGCCGTTTTCGGGCCGTAGCTTTCCCGCGGCCCCCGGGACTGTTGGCCGGTCAGCGCCCGGCCAGTTCCACCAGCGAGCGCCCGGTCATTTCCGGGGGCTGCGGCAGCCCCAGCAGCGCCAGAATGGTGGGAGCGATATCCTGCAGCGCGCCGCCGCCGCGCACCTTGGCCGGACGCCCGACATACAGGAACGGCACCCGGTTGAGCGTATGCGCGGTGTGGGGCTGGTGCGTGGCAGGATCGTGCATCATCTCCGCATTGCCGTGGTCGGCGGTGATCAGCACTTCCCCGCCCACCCGCTGCGCGGCGGCAACCACCCGTCCGACGGCCACATCCAGCGCCTCCACGGCGGCCCTTGCCGCCTCGAAGTCACCGGTGTGGCCCACCATGTCGCCGTTGGCGAAATTGCACACCACCACGTCATAGCGGCGCGATTCGATCGCGGCGACCAACTTGTCCGTGACCTCCGGCGCGCTCATCTCGGGCTTCAGGTCGTAGGTGGCGACGTTGGGCGACGGCACGAGGATGCGGTCCTCGCCCGGATAGACGCTTTCGACGCCACCGTTGAAAAAATAAGTGACGTGCGCATATTTCTCGGTTTCGGCGATCCGCAATTGCGTGAGGCCGAGCGAGGACAGGTACTCCCCCAGGCTGTTGTGGATCGATTGCGGCGCAAAGGCCACGGGCAGGTGCGCAAATTCCTCGCCGTACGACGTGAGGCAGACATAGGCGCCCAGCACCGGCAGGCGGGCGCGGGGAAAGCCGGCAAAGGCGGGATCGGTGAGCGCCCGCGTGATCTGGCGGGCGCGATCGGCGCGGAAATTCATGAACACCACCACGTCGCCATCGGCGATCGTAGCGACATGGTCCTGTGCGTCAACGATGGCGGTGGCCTTCACAAATTCGTCGTTCTCGCCGCGCGCGTAGGCGGCCTCGAGGCCCGCGGTGGCGGTGGTCGCGACATAGAGCGCGCGCCCGTCCACGACCAGGTCATACGCCTGCTGCTGGCGGTCCCAGCGCTGGTCGCGGTCCATCGCATAGTAGCGGCCGATGATCGACGCGATGCGCGCGCCAGGATGCGCGGCACAGGCCGCGTCCATGAATGCGAGCGAAGCTGCGGCGCTGCGCGGCGGCGTGTCGCGTCCATCGAGGAACGCGTGGACGAGGACCTGCATGACGCCGCCCTGGGCCGCCAATGCCACCATCGCGGCCAGTTGCCGCTCGTGGCTGTGCACGCCGCCCGGCGACAGCAGGCCCATGACGTGCAGCGCGCGGCCGCTTGCCACCGCGGTGGCGATGGCCGCATTCAGTATCGGATTGGCCGCGAACTCGCCGGTGGCAATCGCATGGTCGATGCGCGTGAAATCCTGGTAGATGACACGGCCCGCGCCGATGTTGAGATGCCCGACCTCGGAGTTGCCCATCTGGCCTGCGGGCAGGCCCACGTGCAGTTCGGAGGCATCGATCGTCGAATGTGGCGACGACGCGAGCAATGCGCGCCAGTGCGGCATCCGTGCATTCGAAATGGCGTTGTCCGGGGCGTCCTCGCGGCTGCCGAAGCCGTCGAGGATCAGGAGCACCACCGGCCGCAGGACCGGGTGGATGGTGGCACCGGCAGCGGCGGGAGCGGCAAGGGTGGAAGTCATGCGTGTCAGCGAGCCGCGCGGAGGGCCTGGGTAGGGGATCGGGTATCATTTTACGCTTCGACGTCTCCACGGTTGCGGCTGCGCATGTCCTTCATCGAGAAAAACTGGCTGTTGATCCTGGTCATGTTCCTGTCCGGGGCCATGCTGCTCTGGCCGATCCTGCAGCGGCGTTTCTCGCCGGTGAAGGAGGTGGGCAACCTCAACGTCACGCACCTCATCAATCACAAGAACGCGCTGCTGCTCGACGTCCGTGAGGACAAGGAATTCGAGGGCGGCAAGCTGCCCGACGCCGTACATATCCCGCTGTCACAGCTCGACGCGCGCGCCACCGAACTTGCCGCGCACACCGGGCGCCCGGTGGTCGTGTACTGCAGCCGCGGCCAGCGCAGTCGCGGTGCGTCCGCGGCATTGGTGAAGCTCGGCTTCGCCGAAATCTATGCGCTGCGCGGCGGCGTCAAGGCCTGGAAGGACGCGGGCCTGCCGGTCGAGGCCGCGAAGGCATGAGCGCGGTCACGGCACCGGTCACGATGTACACCACCGGCTTCTGCCCGTACTGCGTCCAGGCGGAGCGCCTGCTTACCGCCAAGGGTGTGGCGACCATCGCCAAGATCCGCGTCGACCTCGACCCGGTGCAACGCAGCGTGATGATGGAAAGGACCGGCCGGCGCACCGTGCCGCAAATCTACGTCGGCGACGTGCACGTGGGCGGTTTCGATGATCTCGTGGCGCTCGACCGCGCCGGACGCCTCGAGCCGTTGCTCGCCGGCACCTGACGCCGCCCGGCTTAGCCGCCGGATCGTCGCTCGCGTCAGGTAAAATGGCGGGTTCACTTCAAACCTAGCAAGGACGACCAGCATGGCAGATCAACCCACCGCCGCGCCAGAAGGCGAAGGCAACAACCAGGGCATCGGATTCGCTATCGAGCGCATCTACGTCAAGGATCTCTCGCTCGAGAGCCCGGGCGCGCCCCAGTCGTTCCAGATGACCGAAGCGCCGGCGATCGAGGTCGGCTTGCGCACCCGTGGCGAGCAAGTGGCCCCCGATGTCTACGAATGCGTCATCACGCTGACCGTCACCGCGACCGCCGCATCCAAGACCGTCTTCCTGGTCGAGGCCGCGCAGGCGGGACTGTTCCAGATCCGCGGTGTGCCCGCGGCTGACATGCAGCCGGTGCTGGCCATCCACTGTCCGAACGTGCTGTTCCCGTATGCGCGCGAAACGGTGGCCGATGCGATCATGCGCGCCGGCTTCCCGCCCGTGCATCTGGCGCCGATCAATTTCGAGGCGCTCTACCAGCAGCAGCTGGCGCAGCAGATGCAGGAACCCGTTCCCGCCGTCACCAACTAAGGCTTGACGATGACGCCCGGCCGCCCACGCGTTGCAAGGTTGTGGGTGGCGGTCGTGTGCGTGCTGGGGGCCGCATCCGGAGGGGTCGCGGCGGCGGATTACCGGGTCACCGGCGAGCCCGCCACCGTTCTCTACGATGCGCCATCGGCCAAGGCCAAGCCGCTCTTCGTGTATGGCCGCGATGTGCCCATGGAGGTGCTGGTCGTCGTCGAGGGCTGGACCAAGGTCCGCGACCTGAACGGCAGCATCGGCTGGGTGTCCGGCAAGGGATTTTCCGCCCGACGCACGTTGCAGGTGCGCGTGCCGCTGGCCGATGTACGCGCCAATCCGGACGAGGCGGCGCCGCTCGTTTTTCGCGCCGAACAGAACGTATTGCTCGAGCTGGCCGAAAGCGCGACGTCGCCCGCCACCACGTCGACGCCGGGATGGGTGCGGGTGCGCCACCGCGATGGCCAGGTCGGCTTCGTGCGCGTCCCGCAGGTCTACGGCCTCTGACGGAGGGCGTGTGGCCATGACGACGGTCGCCGTCCTGGGCGCGGGCGCATGGGGAACGGCCATCGCATGTCATCTTGCGGCGCGCGCATCGTCGACGCCGCGGGTGTTGTTGTGGTGGCGCGATGCCGCCGCCGCGCGTGCCGCCGGACAAGCACGCGAGAACGTCCTGTACCTGCCCGGCGTCGTGCTGCCGGCTTCGCTCGAGTGCACGTCCGATCTGCGCCTGGTACTGGCGGCCGACATCCTCGTGCTGGCCACGCCCGTGGCGACGCTGCCCGCGCTGGTGCAGCAACTGGTGGCGGCGGGCGCGACGATGCCGCTCGTGTCCCTCGCGAAAGGGTTTGTTCCGGCTCCGGCAACCACGGCCGGCGCGGCGCTCACGCATGCGGTACTCGCGCCGCTGTGGCCCGCGCCGGTGGCCGTGCTGTCCGGCCCCAGTTTTGCCGCCGAAGTGGCGCGGGGGTTGCCGACGGCGCTGACGGTCGCCGCCACCGATGCCGGTCTCGCGGAGCGCGTCGCGACGCTGGTGCGTGGCGATTCGATGCGCGTCTATGCCACCGATGACATCGCCGGCGTCGAAGTCGGCGGCGCGGTGAAGAACGTGCTCGCAATCGCCGCGGGTGCCAGCGACGGACTCGAATTCGGCCACAACGCCCGCGCGGCCTTGATCACGCGCGGCCTCGCCGAGACAGCGCGCCTCGCCAACGCGCTGGGCGGCCGCCGGGACACGATCATGGGTCTGTCGGGGCTGGGCGATCTCGTCCTGACCTGCACCGGCAACATGTCGCGCAACCGGCAGGTGGGACTCGCATTGGCCCACGGCCAGTCGCTGCCCGCCATCCTGGGGCATCTTGGCCACGTGGCCGAAGGCGTGGGCGCGGCGCGAGCAGTGCGGCTGCTGGCGGACCTGCACGGCGTCGACATGCCGATCTGCCAGGCTGTAGACCGCGTGCTGCACGATGGACTGGCCCCGCGCGCGGCGGTGGAAGCTTTGCTGCAACGCGAACCGCGCGCCGAGCGGAATTAGCGCCGGCGCCACGGTCCGCCAGGACCGCCGCGATGACGCGCGTCGGCGGCGGCAACGCATTTGTCGAAGCATCCAGTGCCTGACCGGCCTCGTATGGATCAGGGAAGGCGATATTCGCCCGGTGCCGGCATCCGCCGCATCAAGACCTGAGGAAAACCCAATGAAGGCAAATCTGTATGCACTCCTGTTCGCCGCGCTGGTACCGGTGATCAGCGCGCCAGCGCTGGCACAGGTGACCGTCGGCGGCGCGCCGATGTACGCGACCAAGGACATCGTCGACAATGCAGTGAATTCAAAGGACCACACCACGCTGGTCGCGGCCGTCAAGGCGGCTGGCCTGGTCGATACCCTCAAGAGCCCGGGACCGTTAACCGTGTTTGCGCCCACCAATGCAGCGTTTGCTGCATTGCCCGCGGGAACCGTCGATACCCTGCTGAAGCCGGAGAACAAGCCGGCGCTGACCAAAGTGCTTACCTATCATGTCGTGCCGGGCAAGGTGGATGCAGCCGCATTGAAGCAACAGATTGCGGCCGGTGGCGGCAAGGCGATGCTCAAGACGGCGTCCGGCGGCATGTTGACGGCCACTGCCAGCGGCAACGCCATCGTCATCATCGACGACAAGGGCGGCAAGTCGACAGTGACGGTCGCCGACGTGTTCCAGTCGAATGGCGTCATTCACGTCGTGGACACGGTGCTGTTGCCCAACTGATTCTGCTGATGGCCTAACGACGAGGCGAACTGGAAACGGTTCGCCTCGTTTTTTTGCTGGCGCGGCTTGCCGAATGCGCGCGTGATGCCGGGGATGGCATCGGCCAGTCGTTCCGGGTGTGGTGCCTCGCCGCGGGAGGGGGCGTCGCTGCCTAAACGGACCGCGCGCCGGCGAAGGCCTGTTGCCGCCACGCCTCATACACCGTGACGGCGACAGCGTTGGAAAGGTTCAGACTGCGCATCTCGGGGCGCATCGGAATCGACAGCCGCGCCGCCGGCGCAAACTGCGTGACGACGGCTTCGGGCAATCCCGAAGTCTCGCAACCGAACACGAAGATATCGCCCGGCTCCAATTTCGTTGCATACAGTGATGCGGTGCCACCGGTGGTCAATGCAAACCAGCGGCGCGGCGATTGGCGATCGAGGTCCGCGCGGCACGCGGCCCAGCTGGCGTGCACTCGCACCCGCGCGTATTCGTGATAGTCGAGCCCGGCACGCTTCAGATCCCGGTCATCCATGCGAAACCCCAGGGGCTCGACCAGATGAAGGTCGGTGCCCGTGTTGGCCGTGAGCCGGATCACGTTGCCGGTATTGGGCGGAATTTCGGGGTGGACCAGGACGACGGCGAACATGGTGGGGCCGGTTACGAAAGGGCATCGGGCGGAAGTGTACGCGCGCCCACCCACGCCTCGACCACCATGGCACCCGCCGCGCGCGCGGCGCGGGCTGCCGCATCGAGCGTGGCGCCGGTGGTCATCACATCGTCGACGATGGCAATGCGCAGGCCCGCCAGCGCGCGCGTGGTGGCAAAGGCGCCCCGCACGTTGGCCGCGCGCGCGTCCCAGGGCAATGCCGCCTGCGGCGTCGTGTCCCGCGTGCGCGCCAGCGCCCACCACACCGGCACTCCGAGCCGGCGCCCCAGATGGCGCGCGATTTCGCCGGCCTGATTGAAGCCGCGCTCGCGCTGG
The DNA here is from genome assembly GCA_031361405.1 of Betaproteobacteria bacterium. Classification (GTDB taxonomy): domain Bacteria; phylum Pseudomonadota; class Gammaproteobacteria; order Burkholderiales; family Casimicrobiaceae; genus VBCG01. The sequence continues at coordinate 1,543 of JANMCS010000277.1, read as the reverse complement.
CGGCGGGGTGCCAGCGGCAGGGGCACGAGGCCATCCGGGCGGAGACCGGGCAATGGCGCCAGCGCCGCGGCAAAGATCTCGGCATACGCGGCGCGCCCGCCGTATTTCAACGCGTGCACGAGTCCGTCCAGCGGATAGGCGTAGACGTAGGCACAGCGCGTGGCGGCGAAGGCCGGCGGCCGGGCGAGACACCGCCCGCAGTTAAGCCCGGCAAGCGTGGGCGTTGCACATTGGGGACAATGCGGTGGCAATGCCGGCAGCGAGCGCGTGCAGGCCGCACACAACAGGCTTGCGCCCGCAGGCGCCGTGCACAGTGCGCAGCATTGGGGCAGCAACGTGCGCACGAGACGCCGCCAGCGCGAGGACTTGTCAAATTCTGCGGGAGAATTATTTGACATCTTGAATGGGCTTCATTGACACTGCGCCTGCCGAGGCCGTTGCGCGCGGTGAGGAATGCGGCACGTTTCCCTCGATCATCCATCTGCAGCACTTCAAGGCCTCATCATCCGAACGCATGACCGCCACCGCCACCATCACCTTGCACGCTGCAGCGTCCACGACCGCCGCGAAAGCGTCATCGCGCGTTGCCGTCGACGCGATTGCCGCGCTGTTCGATCTGCCCTTCAATGACCTGCTCTGGCGCGCGCAGGAAGTCCACCGGGCCCACCACGCACCCAACGCGGTGCAACTGTCCACGCTGATCTCGATCAAGACCGGCGGCTGTTCCGAGGATTGCGGCTATTGCCCGCAGGCGGCGCGTTACCACACCGGCGTCGTCGACGAGCCGCTGCTCGATGTGGCAGCCGTTGTCGCGGCGGCCCGCGCCGCCAAGGCCGCGGGCGCCTCGCGCTTCTGCATGGGCGCCGCGTGGCGGGGCCCGAAGCAGCGCGACCTGGATCCGGTGCTGGACATGGTGCGCGAGGTCAAGGCGCTGGGCCTCGAAACCTGTGCCACGCTCGGCATGCTGAAGGACGGCCAGGCGCAGCAACTGCGCGATGCCGGCCTCGATTACTACAACCACAATCTCGATACTGCGCCGGAGTTCTACGGCGAAATCGTGACCACGCGTGATTACGATGATCGCCTCGACACGCTCGATCGCGTCCGCGATGCAGGACTCTCGGTATGCTGCGGCGGCATCGTGGGCATGGGCGAATCGCGCCTGCAACGCGCGGGTCTCATCGCGCAATTGGCCAGCCTCGATCCGTACCCCGAGTCGGTGCCGATCAATCACCTGGTCCAGGTCGAAGGCACGCCGCTGCACGCCGCGCTGCACGGTGAAGCCGCGCTTGATCCGCTCGAATTCGTGCGCACGATCGCCGTGGCGCGCATCGCGATGCCGAAGGCGATGGTGCGCCTGTCGGCGGGCCGCCGCGAATTCGGCGAAGCGGTGCAGGCGCTATGTTTCCTCGCCGGCGCCAATTCGATCTTCTATGGCGACCGGCTGCTGACCACCGGCAATCCGGATATTGACGCCGACCGCGCCCTCTTCGCCAAACTGGGACTGGAAGCGCTCGCGACATCCCCGGCGTGAATTCTGCAT
>JANMCS010000268.1:0-6696 GCA_031361405.1 Betaproteobacteria bacterium | reverse complement strand
CGGCATGGTGCGCTCGAAGAACGTGCTGTCGGTGCTGATGCAGGTGTTCGTCGTATTCTCGCTGATCACGGTGCTGTGGTGCGTCTACGGCTACAGCCTCGCGTTCACCGAGGGCAACGCCTACATCGGCAGCCTGGATCGACTGTTCCTCAAGGGCACGTTCGACTCGGCCAAGGGCGAGTTCGCGATGGCGGCAACGTTCTCCAAGAACACGCCGATTCCCGAACTGGTGTTCGTCGCGTTCCAGGCCACCTTTGCGGCGATCACGGTGTGCCTCATCCTCGGCGCGTTTGCCGAGCGGGCGAAGTTCTCCGCGGTCCTGCTGTTCTCGGTGCTCTGGTTCACATTCTCCTACCTGCCGATCGCGCACATGGTCTGGTTCTGGCCCGGCCCCGATGCGTACACGGCGGCCAATGTCGTGGATGCGCAGAACGCCAAGGCCGGCCTCATCTGGCAGTGGGGCGCGCTGGACTTCGCGGGCGGTACGGTCGTGCACATCAACGCCGGCATCGCGGGTCTGGTGGGTGCTTACGTGATCGGCAAGCGGATCGGCTACGGCAAGGAATCGATGGCGCCGCACAGCCTGCCGATGACGATGATGGGGGCGTCACTGCTGTGGTTCGGCTGGTTCGGATTCAACGCCGGCTCGGCGCTTGAAGCGAACGGCACGGCGGCTCTGGCCTTCATGAACACATTTCTGGCCACTGCCTGCGCCACCGTGTCGTGGACGCTCGGCGAATGGATGTTCAAGGGCAAGCCCTCGATGCTCGGCGCAGCTTCTGGCGCCGTTGCGGGCCTGGTCGCCATAACCCCGGCAGCGGGCAACGTCGGCATCCCCGGCGCGTTCGTCATCGGCATCCTCGCCGGTCTCGTCTGCCTGTGGGGCGTCAACGGCCTGAAGCACATGCTGAAGGTGGACGACACGCTCGACGTGTTCGGTGTGCACGCCGTCGGCGGCATCCTGGGTGCGCTCCTTACCGGCATCTTCGTGTCACCGGACCTGGGCGGTCCTGGTTTCGTCACCGACTGGGTCACCGGCAAGACGGGCTTCACGAGCTACGGCGAGCAGCTGTTCATCCAGGCCAAGGCGGTCGGGCTGACGGTGATCTGGTCCGGTGTCGTGGCTTATATCTGCTACAAGATCGTCGACATGACCGTCGGCCTTCGTGTCACCGAGGAACAGGAACGTGAAGGACTCGACGTTTCGTCCCATGGAGAATCGGCGTACCGAAGCTGAACAATACGGTAGCGGCAACGAGCAAGACGCGGACGGGCTCTCTCTCCCGTCCGCGGACAAGCGGCAAGCAAGGGTTGTACAGGTTTTGTTATCTCCTCAGTGGCTATTCGGGGCGCGTCTGACGCGCCCCGTTTTTTTTGTGTGGTGAGCGGGACGAGTACAATTCCCCCTCTTCATTGCAAGGCGTCCGCATGGTTCCCCATCTCACCACGGCACTGGCCGGTCCGCTGCAGGACCTCGAGCGGCGCATCCTCGAGCACATGCCGGAAATCGAGCGCTGGCTGCGCACGCAGTGGCAGGAGCACGCGGTGCCGTTCTATGCCTCCGTGGACCTGCGCAACGCGGGCTTCAAGCTGGCCCCCGTCGACACCAATCTTTTTCCCGGCGGCTTCAATAACCTGAATCCGTCGTTCCTGCCCCTGTGCGTGCAGGCGGTGCAGACGGCGGTGGAGCGGGTATGCCCGGATGCACGTGGCGTGCTGCTGATTCCCGAGAATCACACCCGCAACATGTTCTACCTGCGCAATGTGGCCATGCTCGAGCGCATCCTGCGCCAGGCCGGCATGCGGGTGCGCATCGGCTCGCTTAATCCCGAGATCACGACGTTGACGAAGATCGACATCGGCGATGGCAGCACGCTCACGCTCGAGCCGGTTGAACGCAACGGCCGGCGCGTGGGGCTCTACGACTTCGATCCGTGCATGGTGCTGCTTAACAACGACCTGTCGGCCGGGTCGCCGGCCATTCTCGAACGCATCGACCAGCCCGTGGTGCCGCCGCTGGCGTCGGGCTGGTTCAACCGCAAGAAGTCGCATCATTTCGGTGTCTATTCCGGCATCGCCGAGCAATTCGCTGCGCTCATCGGCATCGATCCGTGGCTGATCGACCCGTACTTTGCCGCCTGCGGCAAGATCGATTTCCAGGAACGCGCCGGCGAGGAGTGCCTGCGCAGCAACGTCAATGACGTCCTCGCGCGCATGGCCACCAAGTACGCGGAATATGGGATCACCGAGAAGCCGTTCGTCATCGTCAAGGCCGATGCCGGCACGTATGGCATGGGCATCATGACAGTACGCTCCGCCGACGATGTCGTGGGCCTCAACCGCAAGCAGCGCAACAAGATGGCGGTCGTGAAGGAAGGCCTCGAAGTCAGCTCAGTGCTGATCCAGGAAGGCGTGCCCACGTTCGAGTCGATCGACGATGCGATTGCCGAGCCCGTGGTCTACATGATCGACCGCTTCGTCGTCGGCGGCTTCTACCGCGTGCATACGAGCCGCGGCAAGGACGAGAATCTCAACGCGCCCGGCGCGCAGTTCGTGCCGCTCGCGTTCGAGTCGCCGTGCATCCCCGAACTCAACGAGCCGGCCGACTGTGCGCCCAATCGCTTCTATGCGTATGGCGTGGTCGCCCGGCTGGCCCAACTCGCGGCGTCTATCGAGATCGAGGAGCTCGAAGCCGGCACCATCGCCGAACCTGTTACGGCGTGATCTCGGTCGAGTACTGCCAGCTGCTGGCGCGTTACAACCGCTGGATGAACGAGCGGCTGTACGCGGCCGCAGCGCAGCTCGATGCCGCCGAGCGCACGCGCGACCGCGGCGCGTTCTTCGGATCCGTCGACCGCACGCTCAATCACATCCTGTGGGGCGACCGGATATGGCTGGGCCGCTTCACGGGCGATCCGTGCACCGCGCCCGCGTTCGGCGCGGACATGTTCACTGATTTCGCGGACCTGGTGCGCGAACGCGAAGCGACCGACACGGCGATCCTCCACTGGGCCGGTGCACTGCTTCCCGCGTGGCTTGCGTCACCGCTCGAATATCGCGCGGCATCGGACGACAAGCTGCGCCAGCTGCCGGCGTGGATCGCCGCCACGCATCTCTTCAACCACGCGACGCATCATCGCGGGCAGGTGACCACGCTGTTGAAGCAGGCGGGCCGCGATCCCGGCGTTACCGACCTGCCGTATCTGCCCGGCGTGGTGCGGATGGTGGACGGTTGAAAACCGTCTGTAGGCGAGGCTTCAGCCTCGCAGCCCGTAGTGCGGCATCGACGCTGCGAGGCTGAAGCCTCGCCTGCAAGAGCCCGGACACCGCATCATTTCTTCCGCTTCGCGCGCGGATGCGCGGCGTCGTACACCTTGGCCAGCGCCTGGAAGTCGAGATGCGTGTAGACCTGCGTGCTGGCAATCGACGCATGGCCCAGCATTTCCTGCACGGCGCGCAAGTCGCCGGATGATTGCAGCACGTGCGATGCAAAGGAATGCCGCAGCATGTGCGGATGAACGTGACGATTGAGACCCTGGCGCAGCGCCACGGCTGCCAGCCGCCGTTCGATCGTGCGCGTGGACAGGCGCCGCCCGGTGGCGCCGACGAACACTGCCTTGGCATCCACATTCGGCAGCCCAGCGCGTTGCACCAGCCACGCGGTGATCGCCTCGCGCGCCGCTGCGCCCACGGGCACCACGCGCTCCTTCGACCCCTTGCCCCACACGCGAACCTCGCCGCCCACGAGGTCGATGCGATCGATATCCACAGCGGCGAGTTCGGACAGCCGCAGTCCCGACGAATACGCAAGTTCGAACAGCGCGCGATCGCACATGTTCGCGGGTTCACTGCCAGGCATCGAAACGAGCTGCACCGCCTCGTCCGGCGTGAGCGCCGACGGCAGGCGCCGCGTTGCCTTGGGCGCCTTCAATCCGGCGCTGGGGTCGTCGGCGACGGCGCCGCGCTCCAGCAGGAAGCGGTAGAACGCCCGCCACGCGGAAAGCATGCGGGCAAGGCTGCGCCCCGACAGTCCGCGTCCATGCAGCGTGGCGAGGCCGCGTGCCAGATGCGCGCGCCGCAGTGCCGTGATCGGCACGTCGTCTGCCAGCAGCATCAGCTGGGTCGCGTCGCGTACATAGGCGTCGCGGGTGTGCCGGGGCCGCGTCGCAAGCGACGTGGCAAACGCATCGATCAGCGCCCGGTTGGCGCCACCGTCCTCCGCGCGTGCGGTAATCGGGAGAACCTGGCCGGGACGCGGTTCAGGCAACGTCAGGTGGGCGGGAGGAAACGCGCCGTGGCCACGCTGGCAAGCTCGGCCAGGCGGGTCTGGTACAGCGTGCCCATGCCTGGATGAAAACGCCGCGGATCGGAACTACCCAGTGCGAGCACACCGAAGGTCTGCGCCGTGCGCAGCGGCAGGAAGCCGAAGGATTGCAGCACATCGCCGTCGTCGAACCACTCGCGCGCCTCGAAGGCCGCCACCGGACCGCAATACGGCTGGCCCAGCTGGTCGGCGTAATGCCGGATCTCCGAAGACGTGGCGGCGAGCTCCGGCAGATACGACTGCTCCGGTACCTTGCCCCACAGCCGCGCCGCCACCTGCGGCACGCCGAAGTCTTCCTTCAGGCTGTGATAAAGCACCGCCAGCGTGGTCTCCAAATCCTGCGCCGCGAAGAGCGCGAGCGTGGAGCGATGCACCTTCTCGCTGATCTGGTCGTTTTCCGTGCCGTAGCTCACGAGCTCGCGGAACTTGGCCTCGAGCTCGTTGTTCTTTTCGCGCAACGTGAGAATCTGCCGCTCCGCGATGGGAATCGCATGACCGCCGTGCGGGTGCGGCACGAAGATCTCGGCCACCACATCCGCGTAGTCCTCAAAGAACTGCGGATTGCTTTTCAGGAAATCCGCGACTGCCGCTGCGTCCATGCGCCCTCTTCCAGTGCTTGCAGTTATCGCGTGGAACGCCGTCAGGTCGTCCACTCGCCTTCGAATACGCTGGCAGCCGGCCCGGCCATGAACAGCGGCGCACCTTCGCCCTCCCACGCGATCATGAGATCGCCCCCCCGCGTCTTCACGCGCAATGGTGAATCGGCGAACCCGCGTCGCATCACCGCCACCGCGGCGGCACACGCCCCCGTGCCGCACGACAGCGTCTCGCCCGCACCCCGCTCCCAGACCCGCAGGGCAATGGTAGCGCGATCGATCACCTGTACATAGCCCGCATTGACCCGTTGCGGGAACCGGGGATGGTGCTCGATGCGCGGACCCTGCGTGGCCACGGGTGCGCGGTCGATATCGTCCACGATCTGGACCGCGTGGGGATTGCCCATCGAGACGGCCGTGATCATGACCTGCTGCCCATCGACGTCCAGCGGCTCCGCTGCTGCGCCGGTGCCGCCGTCGAAAGGCACCTGCTCCGGACGCAAGCGCGGGACGCCCATGTTGACGGTCACGTCGCCGTCCGCCTCGAGCCGCGGCACGATGACGCCATTGCGCGTCTCGACGCGAATCTCGCGCTTGGCGGTCAAGCCCTGGTCGCGGACAAAGACGACAAAGCAGCGCGCGCCGTTGCCGCAATGTTCGACCTCGCCACCATCGGCATTGAAGATCCGGTAGCGGAAGTCGGCATCGCCCTGCGGTGGCTCGACCAGCAGCACCTGGTCGCAGCCGACACCGAACCGGCGATCGGCCAGTGCGCGGATCTGCGCCGGTGCCAAGTCAACGTGCTGGCGCACGCCGTCGATCACGACGAAGTCGTTGCCGAGGCCATGCATCTTGGTGAACTTGAGTTTCATCGGGGTGCCGTCATGCGCGCCGGAAGTGGATATTCGCCGCTGCGCGAGAACGGCAGCGTGAGGCCACCATCCAGCACCGCAGTACCTGCAACGACATAGCGCGCAGTCGAGGGACCGCCGGCCTCGGCACGCCGCACCACGGCCGAGGCTGCGCGCAACGCATCGGCCAGGCCGGCGCGCACCGTCAGCGCGACGGGCGCTTCGCCGCGCGCCGCCAGCCGGATCGGCGCCACCAGCTGCGCCGTGCCTACCGCGACATCCTCGATGCTGACTGCCGCGTCGATCGCATTGACGTTGATATCGCGATCATTGGGATTGGCCAGCGTCAGTGTCACGGTGAATTGTGCGTCGACACCGGTGAGCCGGTCGATGCGCAATTCTGCACCGACCACTTTCGGTGATTCGAGCCGCGGCACCGTGGCGCATGCGCCCAGCGCCAGCACCAGCACCAGCGCACAGCACGACCAGGCAAAGCGTCGCGTGGCCACGTCAGACGTTGAAGCGAAAATGCATCACATCCCCGTCGCGCACGATGTACTCCTTGCCCTCGAGACGCATCTTGCCGGCCTCCTTGGCACCGTGTTCGCCCTTGCAGGCAATGAAATCGGTGTAGGCCGTGACTTCGGCGCGGATGAAGCCCTTCTCGAAATCGGTGTGGATCACGCCGGCCGCCTGCGGCGCGGTGTCGCCCACGTGGATCGTCCACGCGCGGACTTCCTTCGGGCCCACCGTGAAGTAAGTCGACAATCCCAGCAGCGCGTATGCGGCGTGGATCACGCGGTCGAGCCCGGGCTCGGTCAGGCCCATGTCGGCCAGGAACACGAGCTTGTCGTCACCGTCGAGATCGGCGATCTCCGCCTCCATCGACGCGCAGACGGCCACCACCGGCGCGCCTTCCTTCGCC
>JANMCS010000205.1:0-2096 GCA_031361405.1 Betaproteobacteria bacterium | reverse complement strand
AGGAACAGCGCGGTGTTGAACATCGACCGGAAAAACACGGGATCCTGGAACAACTTCACATAGCTTTGCGGATCACGCGCGAGCCAGAGCCCATACAACACGGGGTAGACGACGAAGACCACGAACACCAGCACGTACGGAACCATGAACAGCAGGCCCCACACCAGCCAGGGCGAAAGCGCCTTCTTCTCCGGCCCGGAGGGCGCAGCGGGGTCGATGCGTGGCAGGGCTATCGTGGCCATGGGTTTCAAACGATCGTTGACGACGGCGGCGAGTGACACGCCGGGGTCAGCGCCTGCGCGCACAGGTTCGCTGACCCCGGCGCTCTCCGGCACCGATGCCGGAAAGCGCTCGTTACGACGTCAGGTGATCAGCCTGCGACCTGCTTGATGCGCACGATCATTTCATCGACGGCCTTGTCCGGCGTCCAGCCGTCGTTGTTGACCCGGCTCATCGCCTTGGCCCAGACGTTTTCGTTGTTGAGCACCGTGAACTTGTAGTTCTTGGTGAACTCGAAGGGCACCGTGCCGGCGGCGAACTGGTTGAACACCGACTTGCGATGCACGTCGGCCTGCCAGAACGGCCGCGCCGCGCCGACCTTGGTCACCGGGAACCACCGCCCCAGCGCGCCTTCGACGAACGGAATCATGTTCTCGTCCTGCAGCAGGAAGGTCACGAATTCCTTGGCCCGTGCCTTGTTCTTGGAATCGACGAAGATCACGCCGGTCTTGATCGCCGCGCGGTAGACCATCGGCGAGCCGTCGGGCTTCTTCGGGAAGGCCGCGGTGGCGATCAGCTCCTCGTAGTTCTTCTTCGCCTGGGCGCGCTGCTCGGCCGTCAATGCCGTGTTGTTGGCATCGTCCAGATGCTTCGACGCGATCGAGATCGTCGCGTTGTGGGTCATCAGGATGGTCTTGTTGTGGAACGCGACGTTGTTGTCCGGGTCTTTCCAGCTGGTGGACGAAGGCGGCGTGCAGCCGCGCGTGCGCAGGTCGGTGTATTCCTTGATCGCGGCGATGAGGCCGGCGCGAACCTTGGGATCATCGACCAGCAGCTTGCCGTTGTCGTCGACCAGCTTGACGTTGTACGCATCCATGACCGTCAGGAACGAGAAGAACGAGTCGGTGGAGTCGACGCCCATCGGCTGCCCGACGGCGTAGGTGCGCTTTCCCGTCTTGGTGCGATGCGCCGGCTGCACCTTGTCGCACCAGAAATCCCAGTACCCCTTCCAGTTGGTCGGGATGTCGCTTTCCTTGAAGCCGGCCTCGGCCAGCATGTCCTTCCAGTACTGGATGTGGATGGTCTGCTGCTCTAGCGGGAACGCGTAGTAGGCCTTCTTCTTGGTCTTGTCGTTGTAGAGGTTCGTGGTCTCGATCGTGTTCTTGAGGAACCGGTCCTTGATCGGCGTGATGATCGTCGAGATGTCCTCGAGCTTGCCGTCATAGGCCCACTTGGCCGTGACCTGGAAATCGTAGGTGTGGCCAAAGGCAACGTCAGGCACGGTGCCAGCGTCGAGCGCTGCGACCGTCTTGGGAATGATGTCCTGCACGGCGTAGCGCGACAGCTCGACCTTGACGCCGGTCTTCGCCTCGAACTTCTTGACCACTTCGTCGAGCGCGTCGTCCTCGGCCTTGTAGAAACCCTTGGTGAACCAGACGTTCAACTTTTCCTGCGCCGCGACGGGCGCGGCGAAAATACCGAGCGCAACCAACGCTGCGACAAGCTTGATGACTTGCTTCATGTGACTCCTCCGTAAATGACCAAACTGCGCGGCGCGGCGTAGAGCCGTCTTGTCCGCTGCAGGCTGCGATGAGACTACGGGCGGGGCCGGCGGGTGTCAACCCGATGGTGCCGCATTTCAATTGCTGCATCGAATCAAACTTTGTCCATGCCGGTAGGCTACATCACTGCGCCGAGATACCACGGCACGAACTCGCTTTGACCGTAGCCGTGGTTCTCGCTCTTGGATTTGGTACCGGATGCGGTCTCCAGGATCATCTGGAACAGGCGTGCGCCCAAAGCCTCCACTGTCGCGTTGCCGTCGGCGATCTCGCCGCAGTTGAGATCGATGTCCTCTTCCTGCTTGATCCACAACG
>JANMCS010000158.1:0-5782 GCA_031361405.1 Betaproteobacteria bacterium | reverse complement strand
CGGCATGAATCCTTGCTTCGACCGCGGCTACTTCGGTCGCCTTGGCCCCCTGCTGAATCACGACCATCTTCTTTTTCTCCTGGGTGCCGATTGGACATGAAAAAAAATCGGGCGGCCTTGGGGGCCGCCCGATTCGTGGATTCCTTGTTGCTGTTGCCGGAAAGCTACGGTCGCGACTGCCCCTCTGGGAAGGATCCCCAGAAATAAAACGCATACGCAACGAAGCGCAGGCGGGACGGCGACATGGCTTGGAGGGACAACATGAATTCAGTGTAGCACGGGCCGGAAATTGAAAGGCGCCAGACGCGATCGGGCCATCTTAGCAACCCGGCGCCTGCGCGTGGCCGGACCGGTCAGTGGTCCCGGCGCCAGCGTTCGATCTCGCGTTCGATCGCTTCTGCGACGTAGGTGCGCAGCAGGTCGCCGACATGCAGATTGATGGTCTTCACGAAATCGGCGCTGGCGCGGTCGGCGATCGGTTGCAGGCGCTGCGCCAGCTGGTCGCGCAGGCCCGTATCGGTAAAGAGATCGATCCGCTGCAGCACCTGCATGCGGATTTCTTCCGCGGCCGCAACCCAGCGCTCGTCGTCGTCCGCCATTGCGGGCGCGGCAGGCGCGACCGGAGCGACAACGGGAATCGCAGGCGCGGCGACCGGTGCCGGCGTCGCTGCCGCCGCCTCCGCAGGCACCGCGGCCGCCCACGCGACCAGGCCTGCCGCCACGACCGGCGGCGTCGCGACCGCGGTGGGCGGCAGAATGGCTGGTGGCGGTAATGGGACCGGCGCTGGCGGCACCGCAACCGGCGCGGCGACGAATGCTTCCTGCAGCGACGTTTCGGCAACGCCGTTGTCGGCCGTGTCGACCGCGGCCGCGTCGATCGCGCCGAAATCGGCCCGTTCCGCTGCATCGGCATCGGCCGCAATGGCTGTCGCCGTGGCCGCTTCGATGGCTGCTGCGGATTCAGCCTCGAACCCTTCCTCGTCGGCGGCGACGGCATCCGCGGCGACGATTTCGGCACGATCAACGGCCGCGGTATCTGCCGGCGCAATGTCGGCGCTGACCCCTGCCGTGGGCATTTCCTCCGCCGGCAGCGTGAACTCGATTTCCTCATGTTCGGCCGACGCCAGCAATGCTTCGTCGAACGGCGCGCTGCGCATCTGGACGGGCGGCACGATCGCTATCGAGTCGGGCGCGTCGCCGATCACAGAAGGATTGTCGTCCTCGAACTCGAGCCACGCGGACGGTTCACCTTCGACCGCCTCCACGCCGAGCGTGGCGTCGTCGTCGATCACCTCGATGTCGTCGGTGAGCAAAGGCACGGACGGCGGTCCGGCATCGTCGGGCACGTCCGCCGCTGGTGGGGCCTTCGCAAAGGCGACCGCAGGCATGGCGTCGGTGAGCACGGGAATGTCGTCGAGCGTGTTCGCCCGATTGCGGCGCATCAGCGCATCGGCCTGTTCCAGCAGCTCGCGCGCAGTGGGCATGGCGTCAGTGCCCGGAGAGGTCGTGCGCGCGCAATGCATAGCCGCGCTCGCGGTAGAAACGAAAGCGCTCGCGGCCGGCGGGCGCGTCGGCGTCGCCCACAATCTCGGCCAGACGTTCGAAGCGGCTGAAAAATGGTGGCGGCTCCGGGTGCAGGTTGATGAGCACGACGGCGGCGCCGGCATGCTCGAGACGATGATCGATCCATACCGGCGTCTGCGCCGCGAGTGGATCGTCCAGCCGGCAATGTGGCAGGAATCCGGTGGGTGGAACGAGCCACATCAGGCGATCGAGCGCGGCGGTCGTCGCGGCGTCCGGCGTGAGGATGCGCACGCTGCCATGCGCACGCACGGCCTTGGCCGCAAGCTTCGCCGCCACCGTCAGCCGGTCTGCAACTTTCGTATAGAAATCGATGGAGGTCATGCGCTGCGGCCGCTGCGACCCGTGGTCACACCGGTGGCGCCTCCTGCGCCAGCAACCACGTGGCGAGAAGCGGTACGGGTCGACCGGTGGCGCCCTTTTCCTTGCCGTCCTTCCAGGCGGTGCCTGCAATGTCCAGGTGCGCCCAGTCGTATTTCCTGGTGAAGCGCGACAGGAAGCAGGCCGCGGTGATGCTGCCGCCCGCGCGGCCCGCGATATTCGCGAAATCGGCAAAATTGCTGGCGAGCCCGTCCTGGTAGTCCTCCCACAGCGGCAACTGCCACGCGCGATCGTAGGCATCGTCGCCCGCCAGCAGCAGCGCGCGGGCCAGCGTTTCGTTGTTGCTGAAGAGGCCACTGGCCACATGCCCGAGCGCGATCACCATCGCACCGGTCAATGTCGCGATATCGACCACGGCGGCCGGTTCGTAGCGTTCGGCGTACGTAAGCGCATCCGCGAGGATCAACCGGCCCTCGGCATCCGTATTGAGGATTTCGATGGTCTGGCCCGACATGCTGGTGACGACGTCGCCGGGCTTGGTGGCGCGCCCCGACGGCATGTTCTCGCAGGCCGGAATGAGGCCAACCACGTTGATGGGCGCCTTGATTTCGGCGATGGCGCGGAACGTGCCGAGCACCGCAGCAGCGCCGCACATGTCGAACTTCATCTGATCCATGTCGAGGCCCGGCTTGAGCGAAATGCCGCCGGTATCGAAGGTGATGCCCTTGCCCACCAGCACGTTGGGCCTCGTCTGCTTGCGTTCGTGCTGCATGTATTCGAGCACGATGAAGCGCGGCGGCTGATCGCTGCCGTTGGTGACGGACAGGAACGAGCCCATGCCCAGTTCCTCGCATTCCTTGCGCTCGAGCACCTTGACCACGACTTCGGGAAACTCGACCGCCAGGGCCTGCGCGCGCTCGGCCAGGAAGGTGGGCGTACAGATGTTGCCCGGCATGTTGCCGAGGTCGCGCGCGAGATCCATGCCGTGCGCAATGGACAGGCCCCGCGCGGCGGCCTTTTCACCGGCCGTGAGGTCGGAGCGCTGCGGCACGGATAGCGTGAGCTTGCGCAGCGGCCGCCGCACCTCGGTGGGCTGGCTCTTCATCTGCTCGAAGCGGTAGACGGCCTCCATGGCCACGATCACGGCGTGCTCGACGCGCCACGCCACTTCGCGCCGCTTGACCTTCTCTTCGGTGATGTAAACGACGGCTTCGTAGGAGCCGGTTTCGTTCAGCAGCTTGACGGCGGAGCGGATCGCCGAACGGAACTCTCGGTCGCGAAAATCGCGCTCCTTGCCGAGGCCGACCAGCAGCACCCGGTCGGCCAGCGTGCCGCGCACATTGTGCAGCAGCAGCGTCGATCCGAGCTTGCCCTCCATGTCGCCGCGACGGATGATCTCGCTGACGTAGCCGTTGCTGGCCCGGTCGATCAATTCGGCGGACAGCGACAACTTGCGATTGTCGAACACGCCGACGACCACACAAGCGCTGCGCTGCTTCTCGGGGCTGCCGCTTTTTATGGTAAATTCCATCGCGATCCCTCGTCTCCCGGCTCTGCGTTTTGTTACGGTTACGGGCGTCGGAGAGCATTATCGGCAAATGTTCCCTAAAAAGTCAAAATTTTTCCCGCCGTCATGATTTTTCGCCGCAGCCTGGTGCGGGAACTGACCGCCACCGCAATCGGACTATTCGTTGTGCTGCTGGCGATCCTGTTCACGCAATCCGTGATCCGGATCCTCGCCCGCGCAGCCGGGGGGGCGGTCGCCGCCGACGGCGTGCTCGCGCTGATCGGCTTCAACGCGATGTTCTACCTCAACCTGCTGCTGTCGGTCGCGCTGTTCCTCACCGTGCTCCTGACCTTGTCGCGGTGGTATCGGGACAGCGAGATGGTGGTGTGGTTCACGTCGGGACAATCGCTCACCGCCTGCCTCAAACCCATCCTGATGTTCGCGGCACCCTTCCTGGTGTCGATCGTGCTGCTGTCGCTGTTCCTGTCGCCGTGGGCCGAGCAGCGCAAGATCGAGTACGAGCGGCAACTGGAATCGCGCGACGAGGTGTCGATCCTGTCGCCGGGATTGTTCCGCGAATTCCGCCGCGCCGGCCTCGTGGTGTACATCGAGAGCATCAACCCGGTCGACGGCACCATCCGCAACGTGTTCCTGCATTCGGTGGACGACGCCAAGGATGCGACCACGGTCGCCCGCCTCGGCCACCTGGTCACCGAAGCCAATGGCGATCGCTTCGTGGTGCTCGAGGATGGCCGCCGCTATGAGGGCCAGCCCGGGACCGCCAATTTCCGGTTGGTGGAATTCGGGCGCCTGGGACGGCGGATCGAACCCGCCGAAGCGCGCGCGCTACCCACGTCGACCAAGGCCATTCCCACGGCATTGCTGCTGCTCACCGATGATCGCAACGAGCGCGCCGAACTTTTCTGGCGGCTGTCGGTGCCGATCCTGGCGCTGGTGCTGACGTTGCTGGCCATTCCACTGTCGTTCGTCAATCCGCGGATGGGGCGCTCGTTCAATCTGATCGCCGCCGCCTTCCTGTACATGCTCTACACCAATTGCATCAACATCGTGCAGAGCCTCATCGCGCAGGGCAAGCTCGATCTCTGGCTGGGCCTCTTGTTGCCGCATGCGATGGCGCTGGTCGTGGTGTTCCTGCTCTTCCGGCACCAGCTGTCGATCACGGGTCTTTTCGGCCGCACGCCCAAGCCCGGACCGAAGGCGGCCTGAAGCCAACGCGATGCGCACCCTCACCCGCTATATCGGTCGTGACGTCCTGCTGTCCACGCTGCTGCTCTTCGTGGCGTTGCTGGGGCTCTTCACGTTCTTCGACCTGATCGCCGAGATGCGCGACGTCGGTCGTGGCGGCTATACGCTGACCACGGCGTTGCTGTTCGTGACGCTGCACATTCCGTCGCGGATCTACGAGCTCTTTCCGGTGGCTGCATTGATCGGCACGTTGCTGGCCATTGCCCAGCTCGTGGCCACGTCCGAGTTCACCGTGATGCGCGCGTCGGGCGCGTCGACGGTGCAGATAAGCTGGGCCGTGCTGCGGGTCGGCATTCCGCTGGCGCTCGTCACGTTCCTGGCGGGCGAGTACGTGGCACCCCCGGCGGAGCGGCTGGCGCAGAATGTGCGCGCTGCGGCGATGGGCGACGCCACAGGCGTGGTCGCGCAGCAGTTCGAGTCCGGCTTCTGGTTCAAGCAGGACCGCACCTTCGTGAATATCCGCACCGTGCTGGCGGACATGACACTGGTCGGCGTACGCATCTATGAATTCGACCGCGACCTGCGCCTGACATCGGTGCGCAGCGCCGAATCGGGCCGGTTTGCCGGCGATGGGCGCTGGAGTCTGAAACAGGTGAAGGTGACCGCCCTCGGCATGGATGCCGCGACGGTGTCGACGCTGCCGGAGTGGACCTGGCAGACCGTGCTGCAGCCGTCCATCCTCACCGTCTATCAGGTCGCGCCGGAACGGCTCTCGATGACCACGCTCTACGACAATATTCGCGTGCTGGGCACCGGCGCGCAGAAGACCTCGCGCTTTGAAATCGCGTTCTGGTCGAAGATCCTCTACCCGGTGGCGGTGCTGGTGATGATGCTGCTGGCGCTGCCGTTTGCGCAGTTCCAGCGGCGGCAAGGTGGCATCGGCTTCCGCATTTTCGCGGGCACCATGCTGGGCCTCGCGTTCTGGCTGATCGGCCGCCTCTTCAACTACCTCGGCGTTCTCAACGACTGGTCGCCGTTCTTCTCCGCCGCCTTTCCGTTGGCCGTATTCACCACGCTGGCGCTGGGGATGCAGTACTGGGTCGAGCGGCGGTAGGAGGCAAGGCGGCGCGCGAAATCTGTAGGCGAGGCTTCAGCCTCGCAGGGTCA
>JANMCS010000145.1:0-3569 GCA_031361405.1 Betaproteobacteria bacterium | reverse complement strand
GACGCTGCTGGTGCCCAGCGGTCTGGCGGCGATCGCGCTGGTCGACATGGCGTTGCTGCGTGCGGGCGACGAGGTGCTGATTCCTGACAACGCCTATGGCCCGAACAAGGAGTTGGCACGCGGTGAACTCGCGCGCTGGGGCATCACGCACCGCTTCTATGATGCGATGGACCCGTCGTCACTGGCCGCAGCGCTGAGCCCGGCAACCAAGCTGGTGTGGCTCGAAGCGCCCGGTTCGGTGACGATGGAGTTTCCCGATCTGCGCGCGCTGGTGCGCGCCACCCGCACCACGCAGGCGATCTGCGCGCTCGACAACACCTGGGGCGCCGGCCTGGCCTTCAACCCCTTCGATCTGGGTGAGGGCCTGGGTGTCGACATCTCGATGCATGCGCTCACCAAATACCCCTCCGGCGGCGGCGATGTGCTGATGGGCTCGGTAACCACCATCGACCCCCAAGTGCACGCCGTGCTTTCGCACCGGAACATGCAGTTGGGCATGGGCGTGGGCGCCAACGACGCCGAACTGGTGCTGCGCGCGCTGCCCACACTGGCGATGCGCTACCGCGCGCACGACCGCACAGCCCGCGAGGTGGCGCTGTGGTTGCGCGATCAAAGCGCGGTGGTGCAGGTGCTGCATCCGGCGCTGCCCGGCTCGCCGGGGCATGTGCATTGGTCGATGCTGTGCAGCGACGCGGCGGGCCTGTTTTCGGTGGTGCTCGATCCGGCCATTGCGCAGGAGCGGGTGGATGCCTTCATCGATGCGCTGAGGGTGTTCCGCCTGGGCTTTTCGTGGGGCGGCCCTGTGAGCCTGGTGGTGCCCTACGACATCGCCAGGATTCGCGGCCCCTCATCCCGCCAGGCCGGGCATCTGGTGCGCTTTGCCATCGGCCTCGAATCCACCGAGGCCCTGATCGCCGACCTGCACCAGGCGTTTGGCGCGCTGGTGCAGCGGCGGCTCTGACGAGCGGGTGCGACAGGCTCGTCAGGCCTTGGGCTTCGACGACACCTTCTCGCGCATCAACCGACCCTTTTCGCGATCCCAGTCGCGCTGCTTTTCGGTGTTGCGCTTGTCGTGCTCGGCCTTGCCCTTGGCCAGCGCGATCTGCGCTTTCACCAAGCCGCCCTTGTAATGCAGATCGAGCGGCACGAGGGTGAAACCGCGCTGCTCCACCTTGCCGATGAGGCGCCGTATCTCGGCCTTGCGCATCAGCAGCTTCTTGGTGCGATCGGCTTCGGGATGCACATGGGTGGAGGCCGAGCGCAGCGGATTGATGCGGCAGCCGATCATCGACAGCTCGCCATCGCGGATCACCACATAACCATCGGTGAGCTGCACCTGGCCGGCGCGGATTGCCTTGATCTCCCAGCCTTCGAGCACCACGCCGGCTTCAAACTGTTCTTCGATGTGGTATTCGAACCGGGCGCGACGATTTTCTGCAATGGGCATGGGGTGCTGGGTGAGGTGCTGAGTGGGGTGCGATGGGGAGGACGATGGCGAGGGTTCAGGTGCCTGCCTAGAATGAAGTCATTGTATGAAGCACGTCAGAAAGACCGTTTTGCTGTGGTACACGGCCACCGAGATGTACGACCTGGTCGTCGGTGTCGCGCATTACCCTGAATTTCTGCCCTGGTGCGAGCGGGCCGAGGTGCTGGCGGTGCATGACGATGGCGTCACCGCCAGGCTCGGCTTGTCATATGGGGGCTTGAAGCACGCTTTCACCACCCGCAACCAGCAGGTGCGCGATGAATCGGTGCTGATCCGGCTGGTGGACGGCCCCTTTTCGGTGCTCGATGGCGCGTGGCTGTTCAAACCGATCGGCGCGGCGGCGTCGGCCTCGTCGGCCTGCCGCATCGAGTTCGAGTTGCGCTACGCGTTTGCCAGCAAGGCGCTGGAGATCGTCATCAGCCCGGTGTTCGATCGCATCGCCACCACCTTTGTCGATTCGTTCGTGACACGCGCCGAGCAGGTGTATGGCAAGCGTTGACGCGGCTGTCGGCATCCGGGTGGAGGTGGTGTATTGCGCCGGGCCGGGGCAGGTCGATCAGGTGGCGTTGGTATTGCCTGCGGGCGCCACGCTGGCCGATGCCTTGGGCCGAAGCGGGGTTTTGAGCCGCCATGCCGAGATCGATGCGTCGGCGCCAGTGGGTGTATGGGGCCGTTTGCAGCCAGCGCACCATCTGCTGCGCGACCAGGATCGGGTGGAGATCTACCGCGCGCTGACGGTGGACCCCAAAGAGGCGCGCCGACAGCGTTATCGCCGGCTCAAGCCAGGCGCGGTGCCGGCGGCAAAAGCGCGCTGACGCCGACGGCTCTCAGCGACATTCCTTCGTGATCGCATCCTGAGCGCGCTTGGCTTCCTGGGCGCGGGCGGCGTCGTCGAGGATCTCGCGTTCGCCCTGGGCGTTGTTGCGGGTGATGCGCACACCGCTGTCGAGCGTTTGCAGGTAGTTGCGGGCGCGGGTGCAGTTTTCGGCGCGGGCGGCCATGGCGCGCTGCTGTTCGGCGGCTTCGATGGCCTTCTTTTCCTGCTCGGCGGCGCGGCGCTTGGCTTCGAGTGCCGGATCGGCCTTGGGGACGGCGTCTGAAGCGGCCGCGGCGGGGGATTCAGCCGACGCACCGGCCATCGCCGGGGCGGCCGCCAGGTTGGTGCCGGCAGCGACGGCCGACGACCCCTTCGCTGGCGTGGTGCCCGGCGCCGGTGTGCCGCGCGGGCGCGAGATGATGTCGCGATCGGGCACGTCGGGCGGTGGTGGCCTGTCGCTGGCGTGGCGTTGTTTGCTCTTGTCTACCCAAACCCATTGGGCAAATACGGCGGGCGCGGCCAAAGCCAAGGCCAGGGAAACTGCAACCAGGCGCAAGGGGGATGTCTTCATGGGGATGGGCGGCCCTCGGGGGGAGGCATGTCGCAACGGCAACGAGTGTAGTGCGGCGATGGCCCAGGCCGGTGCCCACCAATACCGCCATCTGTATAATTTGCTTTTGCGTCTGGAGCCATTCCCATGCGCCTTCTAGGCAAAGCGCTCACCTTCGACGATGTGTTGTTGGTGCCAGCGTTCTCCGAGGTGTTGCCCCGCGACACCAGCCTCGCCACCCGGCTGTCCCGCCACATCACGTTGAACATCCCGCTGGTCTCGGCGGCGATGGACACCGTCACCGAAGCACGCCTGGCCATCGCGATGGCGCAAGAAGGCGGCATCGGGATCATCCACAAGAACCTCACGCCCAAGCAGCAGGCGGCCGAAGTCTCGCGCGTCAAGCGCTACGAATCGGGCGTGCTGCGCGATCCGATCACCGTGGGCCCCAATGCCACCGTGCGTGATGTGCTGGAGCTGTCGCGCCAGCACGGCATTTCGGGCTTTCCGGTGTTGCAGGGCCTCAAGGTGGTGGGCATCGTGACCAACCGCGACCTGCGCTTCGAAAGCCGCATGGATGCCCGCATCGCCGAGGTGATGACACCCCGCGAACGCCTCATCACGGTGCGCGAGGGCGCGTCGCTGGCCGAAGGCAAGGCGCTGATGCACCATCACAAGCTCGAACGCGTGCTGGTCGTCAACGATGACTTCGAGTT
>JANMCS010000102.1:0-12348 GCA_031361405.1 Betaproteobacteria bacterium | reverse complement strand
GCGTCATGGTGACCATGTCGCCGTTGGCGACGTGCGCAATCTCGTGCGCGAGCACCGCCTCCACTTCCTCCTTGTTCATCGACTGCAGGAGGCCCGTGGACACGGCTACCAGCGCGGAATTGCGAAACGCGCCGGTGGCGAAGGCATTGGCGTCGCCTTCATAGATCGCCACTTCCGGCATTCCAATCCCTGCCTTGTCGGCAAGCCGCCGCACTGTGTCCACCAGCCACGCCTCGATTTCGTTGCCGGGTTGTTCGATCACGTGCGCACCGGTGGAGCGTTTGGCCATCCATTTGGAAATGAGCAGCGAGATGATCGCGCCGGTGAAGCCCACGACCGCCGACATGACGAGAAGCCCGCCATAGCCCGCGCCACTGCCGCCGGCCTGATCGAGGCCGAAGACCTTCAGCACGATCGCCAAGACGAGCATGACGGCGATGTTGGTGGCAACGAAGAGAACGATACGTTTCATGTCCGGTCCCGAAGTGGAAGAGGCGGCCACATCTTAGCGCACGCGCCGGCGTGGGTGAATGTCGCAAAAATGGGGGCGGCGGTTCCGGCGCGCAAGGGACGCCCCGCCGATTGCGAAGCAGCGCTCAGCCCGGCGGCGCCTTCGACCAGGAATCGCGCAGCGTGACGGCGCGGTTGAACACCGCCCGACCCGGCGCGTGGTCAACCAGGTCGGCCACGAAGTAGCCGTGCCGCTCGAACTGGAAGCGCTCTTCGGGCAGCGCCGCCACGAGCGCGGGCTCGACGAGCGCGTGCAGCGTGCGCTTCGACTCCGGATTGAGATCGTCGAGGTAATTGCGTTCCGCATTATCGACCACGGCGTCGTCATCGCCGGCCACCACCACGGGCGCGACCGGCGCATCCGGTGCCTCGATGGCCTGCCCATCGCCACGCGTACCCCACGGATTGCGCGCGCCAGGAAACGGCACTCGGAACAAGCGGTCGTAGATCCTGACCTCGGCGGGCACCGCGTGCGCTGCCGACAGCCAGTGGATGTTGCCCTTCACCTTGCGCGCATCAGCCCCTGGCGTGCCGCTGCGTGTATCGGGATCATAGGTGCAGTGCACGACCGTCACGCAGCCGGCGGCGTCGGTTTCCGCCCCGGTGCAACGGATGATGTAGCCGTAGCGCAAGCGCACCTCCGCGCCCGGGAAAAGTCTGAAGTATCCTTTCGGTGGCGTCGCCGTGTAGTCGTCGCGCTCGATCCACAGTTCGCGCGTGAGCGGCAACGCGCGCTTGCCCAGTTCGGGCTGCTGCGGATGATTGGGCGCAAAGCATTCCTCGCTTGCGCCTTCCGGAAAATTGTCGATGACGAGCTTGACCGGGTCGAGCACGGCAATGCGTCGCGGCGCGCGGACATTCAGGTCGTCGCGCATGCAGTCCTCGAGCACGCTCATGTCGATCCATGAGTCGGACTTGGACACGCCGGTGCGCTCGGCCAGCAACCGGAAACCCTCGGGCGTGAAGCCACGGCGGCGCGCGCCCACCACCGTCGGCATCCTGGGGTCATCCCAGCCATCGACATGCTGGCCGATGACGAGCTCGATCAGCCGCCGCTTCGACAGCACGACGTAGGTGAGATTGAGGCGCGCGAATTCGTATTGCTGCGGCAGCGGGCGCGGCAGCATGCCGCCGTCGGCCAGCTTGTTGATCACCCAGTCGTACAGCGGCCGGTGATCCTGGAATTCAAGCGTGCAGATCGAGTGCGTGATCCGCTCGAGCGCATCGGAAATGCAATGCGTGTAGTCGTAGAGCGGGTAGATGCACCACGCGTCGCCGGTGCGGTGGTGGCGCGCGTGGCGGATGCGGTAGATGGCCGGATCGCGCAGGTTCATGTTGGCCGACGCCATGTCGATCTTGAGGCGCAGGACGTGGGTGCCGTCGGGAAACTCCCCCGCCTTCATCCGGCGGAACAGGTCGAGATTCTCGGCGACGGCGCGACCGCGATAGGGACCATCGCGCCCCGGCTGCGTCAGCGTGCCGCGCGTGGCGCGCATCGCCTCGGCCGACTGGCTGTCGACATACGCGAGGCCTTGCTCGATGAACCATTCCGCAAAGCGATACAGGTCGGCGTAGTAGTCGGACGCATGATAGCGATGGCCGCCCCAGTCGAAGCCCAGCCAGCGTACGGCCTCTGCGATCGAATCCTCGAATTCGACGTCTTCCTTCAGCGGATTGGTGTCGTCATAGCGCAGGTGGCACGTGCCCGCGTTTTCCGCGGCCAGGCCGAAGTTGAGAATGATCGACTTGGCGTGTCCGAAATGCAGGTAGCCGTTGGGTTCGGGTGGGAACCGCGTGACCACGCGGCCGTCATACTTGCCAGCGCGCTGGTCGTCACTGATGATGGTCCGCAGGAAATTGGCCGCAGGCGCAGGCGTCGCCGCACCGCCCGCCAGCGGCTTTTTGGTCGACGCATCGCCTGCGGGACCGGCGGCTGCGTGATGCAGCGCAACACTCATCTCGGTTTGTTCATGAACAATAGTCACTGAGGACTCATTCTAACCGGCACCGGCGTGCCCGTCATCGCCGGGCGCCGGGGAATCCCCGGGCCATGCCCCGGAACCCCACGTCTGGCAAGGCTTTGCGGGGCATCCGTCGATGCAATCCGCGAACGTTTTCCACAAATCCTGTGGATAGAAGTGTGCATATCTTGTAAATTGATGCGCTAAGTAGCGCCCCCGCACGGAAAAAAGTTGCGATGCCTAAAATTCCGCCTTTTTTTTGGCCAACAATTTCATCCACTTGCAATATGCCCACCGGGTGCGCCGTCTTGAGAAAACGCGGCGCCCCACCGCCGGGATGACACCTTCAGGGCCGCGTGGCGCACAAATATTGTCCTGGACAATTGATGTGTTCTAGCCACGGTTGTCTACCCCCCACGCGTGCCCGCACGCGCCACCGCCTGCCCCACCCATGACCATTGAGCTGCAGCCCAACCCCTCGGCGGTGATGCCCGTGTCGTTGCTGGTGTCATCGGCGCGGTTGCTGATCGAGCGCCATCTGGGTCTCGTCTGGGTGAGCGGCGAGATCTCCAATTTCACGCGTGCAGCATCGGGACACTGCTATTTCAACCTGAAGGACGCGCAGGCCCAGGTGCGCTGCGTGATGTTCCGGCAAAAGGCACAGCACGTGCCCTTTCCGCTGCGTGACGGCCTCGCCGTGGAAGTACGCGCCACACCTTCCATCTATGAAGCGCGCGGCGAATTCCAGCTCAATGCCGACACGATGCGCCTGGCCGGCATCGGCGCGCTGTACGAGCAGTTTGCACGGCTGAAGGCCCGCCTCGAGGCCGCCGGCTGGTTCGCCGCCGAGCGCAAGCGCCCGCTGCCCGTGATGCCGCGCGCGGTGGGCGTCGTCACCTCGCCACGTGCCGCCGCGTTGCGCGACATCCTCACCACGCTGGCGCGACGCTGGCCGCGCCTGCCGGTGATCCTCTACCCCACGGCGGTGCAGGGCCCCGGCGCAGCCGCTGAAATCGCCGCCGCCATCGCCACGGCCAACGCGCGTGATGAGGTCGATGTGCTGATCGTCGCGCGTGGGGGTGGTGCCATCGAGGACCTGTGGTCGTTCAACGAGGAAGTGGTCGCGAAGGCGCTGTTCGACTCCGTGCTGCCCACTGTGTCCGGGGTCGGGCACGAAACGGATTTCACGATCAGCGATTTCGTGGCGGACGTCCGGGCGCCGACTCCTACCGCCGCAGCCACCATGGTCGTGCCGGATCGCCATGCCGTCGCTGCCCGCGTCGACGACACTGCGGCGCGCCTCGCGCGCGCCATGCGGCAGTCGCTCGACGGGCGCGCCCAGCGCCTCGACCACGCATCGCACCGGCTGGTGCATCCCGCGCAGCGGCTGGCCGCCCAACATGAGCGCACCAGCCTGCTCGCCTCGCGCCTGCGTCGCGCGTGGCAAGTCGATAGCGCGGCCCATGCGGCGCAGACCCACGCGCTGCAGGCCCGCTGGTGGCGCGAAGTGCGCGCGCCGCTGCCGGCCCGCGCCCAGCTCGCCGTACTGACCGCGGCTTGGTCACGCCTGGCACGACAGCGCGTGGACCGCGCGCGCGAACGGGTGGCCGTCCTTGGCCAGAACCTCGCCCATCTCAATCCGCAGGGCGTGCTCGATCGCGGCTACGCAATGGTCCGCACGGCGGATGACCGCCTCGTCCAGGGCGCCGCGCAACTGGCGCCCGGCGACGCGGTCTCGATCACGTTCGCGCGCGATGGTGCCGATGCCGTGATTACGCGCGTGTCCGACCAATTCCCACCACGATCGTAATGCGTGTAGGCGAGGCTTCAGCCTCGCGCTGTGCCGCGGGTGGTCGTGACATGGCGCGCCGACGCGAGGCCGCGGCCTCGCCCAAACCAATAGGGTCAGACTGGAATTATCTGCGGCTGCGCCACGCGCAAGTGTTGCGTTGACCGGCTGCGACCGCGGACCCCCATTGATTGCAATTGTTGCCTACGCTTCGTCCGGATCCGGATCGTCGACCGGTTCGGACGGTTGCAACTGCGCCGCCACGCTCGCGGGTGCCTGCGCGGGAATGCGCGGTGTGGTCGTCACGACATCGGCGTTCTGCGCGCGATGCCGCAACGCGTGATCCATCAGCACCAGCGCCACCATCGCCTCGGCGATCGGCGTGGCGCGGATGCCGACACACGGATCGTGCCGCCCGTGCGTGTTCACGATCACGGCCTTGCCCTGCTTGTCGACCGAATGCCGATCGAGCCGGATCGACGACGTCGGCTTTACCGCGATCGCCACGCGCACGTCCTGCCCGCTCGATATGCCGCCCAGGATGCCGCCCGCGTGATTGGAAAGAAATCCAGCCGGCGTCATCTCGTCCGAATGCTCGGTGCCGCGCTGCGCGACCGCCGCAAAGCCCGCGCCGATCTCCACACCCTTGACCGCGTTGATACCCATCAGCGCGCCGGCCAGATCCGCGTCGAGCTTGCCGTAAACCGGCTCGCCCCAGCCTACGGGCACACCGGTGGCCACCACCTCGATCCTGGCGCCCACCGAGTCGCCGGATTTACGCAGGCGATCCATGAAGGCTTCGAGCTCGGGCACCAGCGTGGCATTGGCGATGAAGAACGGATTGGCATCGACGTGTTCCCAGCCTTCGAAGGGAACCACGTTGGGACCGAGCTGCGTCAGATGACCACGGATCGCGACACCGTAGCGCTCGCCCAGCCATTTTCTGGCAATCGCGCCCGCGGCCACCCGCACCGCGGTCTCGCGCGCCGATTGCCGGCCGCCGCCCCGGTAGTCGCGAATGCCGTACTTCTGCCAGTACGTGTAGTCGGCGTGGCCGGGCCGGAAGGTGTCGGCGATGTTGGCGTAGTCCTTGCTGCGCTGGTCCTCATTGCGGATCAGGAGCGCGATCGGCGTGCCGGTCGTGATGCCCTCGAACACCCCGGAAAGAATCTCGACGGTATCGGGTTCGCGGCGTTGCGTGACGTGGCGTGACGTGCCGGGGCGGCGCCGGTCGAGTTCATGCTGGATGTCGGCCTCGGCCAACGCCAGCCCCGGCGGACATCCGTCGACGACGCATCCGATAGCCGGGCCGTGCGACTCGCCGAACGAAGTGACACAGAACAGCGTGCCCAGGGTGTTACCCGACATGGCGTTGCCTACGTGACCGAATCGCAATCGAGTCTAGCATGCAGCATCACTCGCCAACCCGCGCCGCCGGCGGCAACGGCGCAAGGTAGCCGATCACCAGCAGCAACCCACCGACGCCCAGGAACGCCACCACGCGCGACAACCCGGACAGCGCAGCCAGGTCGACCAGGAAGAGCTTGGCAACCACGACCGCCAGCAAGGCCGCGCCGATCATCCACAACGGCCGGATCGCGCGCTGGTTGGCCAGCACCATCAGCGGCAACGCAGTCGCCGTCCACATCAGCGTGAGCGCGGCCTGCAGCGTTGTCGACTGCAGCAGCGCATCGAGGTCCCACGGCACGCCGAGCCACTGGTGAACCGCGCGGAACACCAGCGCGTTGATGAACAGGAATACCGCGGCGCCGAGGCACCCGTAGGCTGGCGTCTCGTCGAGTATGTCGGTGGCGCGCGACCACGCGAACAGCACGATCAAGGCCGCGATCAACGTGCAGTCGAGCGGATTGGCGAGCGGCACATACGGCAGCGGTGCGGCGCTGCCGGGCGACACCACGTTGACCAGCACGAACCATACGGCGAGCAACGCGGCGATCGCCATCGCGCCGCTGACCGCGTAGGCCTCGCGGTAACCGGTCCACGGCCAGCCCGTCCAAGTCGCCATGCGCGGCGCCAGCGCGAGGTACGCGATGGCGGGCCATGCGGCGGCGCACGCCATCCACACCGTGCCTTCGGCGAACCAGCGCCCCACCCACTCGCTGGCCTCCCACGACAGCCAGCCGACCAGCGCAATGGCGGAGGCCGTGTGCACGTGTTTCAGCCACGCCGGCGCGGGCGTCGGCGAGTTGGCCACCCATGCCTGCCCGTTGCGCGCGCCCTCCGCAGCGCGCAGCGCGAACCAATGCACCCCCCAGGCCAGCGGCCATACGACCACACCCCACGCCAGCAGCGTGGTGTGCATCCGCTGCCAATCGTGAATGCCCGCCAGCATCATGGCCGGCAGCAGCGCCACGCCAAACCAGGGCAGGCGTGACCAGCGCAGCCGGCGATGCAGCAACAGCGCCACCGCCACGGTTCCGGTCACGAACGCGAGCATCGCGTTGGGGGCGGCCCGGGTCGACACCGCGTCCGCCACTTCACGCGCGGCACCGCCGTACCACCATGCCAATCCCCAGATCAACATGCACGGCACGGCAGCGCGCTCGAACGATGAGACACGGTCGCGGTGGCGATCGGCCAGCCATGCCGTGACCACTGCGGCGAGCGTGAGCAACGTCGTGCCCATGAAAGACGCATTCAGAAATGCGTGGTCGGATTCGCGCGGCAGGTCGCTACCGAACGCGATGGCCGCGCCCAGTTGCAGCAGCAGCGCGAACGCGCGCGTAACCACTTGTTGCTGCCGGCAGCCGATCCAGTACACGCCGGCGGCTTCCAGCGCCCACCATGCCGAGGTCCAGCGCGCGTCCACCGCGTATGGAATACCGATGGTGGCGAAAATGATGGCCAGCACGAGAAAGGCGCGCGCCAGCATTGCGAGCCCCGGCTCGCTGCGCTTCCATAGCGCGAACGCCAGCGCACCATAGACCGCGGCTACCGCAAACGCGCTGATCGCCGCGCCGAGGTGAAAGTCCTGGACCAACCCGGTTTGCAGCGCAAAGCCGATCAACGGGACGCCGAAGACCAGCAGCCCATCCACCGGAGCCTGTGTCCGCAGCGGCGCCCGCGCTGCATACAACACCGCAATCGCGACGTAGAACAGGAAAAACAACACCAGGAACGGCTCGACCGTTGCAAAGTATTGGGATTGGTAATACCGATGGCCCCAGAAGAGGCCGAGCATGAACGTGAAGATGAAGCCCAGCACGTTCAGCGCGCGCCAGCGCCGCACCCATGCCAGCGCGAAGATCGCCGCATTCAGCACGGCAAAGTAGCCGAACAGTGCCAGTGGCGATGGCGAGGCGGTCGAGACGAGGAACGGTGCGAGGAAACCGCCGGCAATCGCGAGACCCGCCAGCGGTTGCGCGTCGCTGCGCACCGCAAGCGCCACCGTCAACACCGCAATGGCAACGAACAGCACGAAGGCCGCGGTCGGCGGCATCACGTCGTACAACCGCAACGCCGCATACGTCGTCAGGTACAGGATACCGGCGCCCGCGCCGGCCAGCGAAATTCCATAGCCTGGGCGGGTCGCGGCCAACCGTATCCCGAATCCGATGAACGCGACACCGGCCAGCGCCACGCCCGCGAGCTTCGCTTCGATGGGAATGGTGATCATCTCGGCGAAGTAGCGCAGCAGGAACGCGACGCCGAAAAACAGCACCACGACGCCGACGCGGGTGAGGAGATTGCCGCCGGTGATCCATGCCGAGAGCGGATGGGGCGGGGTGGCTCGCGCCGCCGCACGGGCGGGCCCGGCGCCGGCGGGTGCACGCGCCGCGGGGGAGGTCGCAGGCGCCGACGCCGCCGGCGCGAACGTGCCATCGAGCGAGCGCTTGAAGCCCGCGTTGACCGGCACGCCGGCACGATCCACCGTGCCGGGCACATTGCCGGTATCGCCGCGCGGTGCAGGCGCCTCCATCGTCCCGGTCTCGACGCGCGGGGGCGGCGCATCCATCGCTGCGTCTGCCGCGCGCATTGCAGATGTCGGCTCGACGGCAGCGACCGTTGCCGCACCCGTTGCGGCGGGCACGACCACACCCGCTTCGATGCGCGCGAGCCGCGCTTCGATGGCCGTGAGCCGCTCCGCCACCGTCAACGTCGTCGGCGCGCGCACGGCATCGGGTGGCGACCATGCGCCCGTGGTCGCCCCCATTGGTGTGATCGCCGGCGCGGACGGAGGCGGCGCCAGCGGCAACGCGTCAACCATCGCCTGCGCCGCGGCAACCTGCGCCTCACGCGCCTGCAGCTGTTGCCGCGAGCGCAGTGCCAACGCGATGATCAGGCCGGTGAACGCGCCGGCGAGCGCGCCCTGGAAACTGGCCATGGCGTAGCCAAGAATCGATCCGGCGATGATGCCTATTGCAATGAACATGACGTGGTCCTGAAGTCGGGGGGGTGCGGCAACGATCAGCGGCGTTCGCCGCGCAAGGCAAGGACACGCGCGTGCAGCGCTTCGGGCGTCGCTTCGGCGGGCGGCACAATCGGACCGGCGACGATCGCAATGCGGGAAAAAATGCCGCGCATCCGTTGCATCGCACGGCCTTGATGCGAGCGACTGAAGAAGCTGCCCCACAGGCCGCGCAGCGCCATCGGCACCACCGGCACGGGTGTATCCGCCAGCAGCCTGTCGATGCCCGGGCGGAATAGGCCCATCTCGCCGTCCTCCGTCAGCCGCCCTTCCGGAAAGATCGCGACAATCTCGCCGTTGCGCAACGCCGCCGCCGCCGTCACGAACGCCGACTCCTTCAGCGCCGCATCCTCGCGCGCCGACGCGACGGGAATGGCACGCAGCGTGCGGAACAGCCAGTTCAATACCGGCACTTGAAAGATCCGGCGGTCCATGATGAAGCGCATCGGGCGGCGCACCGATGCGGCGATCACGATCGCGTCGACAAAGCTCACGTGATTGCACACGACGATGCACGGGCCTTCCTCGGGCACGTGCCCCAGGCCCTGCTCCTTCACGCGGTAGACCGTGTGGATCAGCAGCCACGCGACGAACCGCATCAGGAACTCGGGTACGAGTCCATAGATGTAGAAAGCCACCAGCGCATTCAGGATGCCGGTGACCAGGATGAGTCCGGGAATCGAGACACCGGCGCCCAGCAACGCAATCGCCAGCCCGGCGGAGACGACCATGAAGACCGCGTTGAGGATGTTGTTGGCCGCGATGATCCGCGACCGGTGCGACGGCGTCGAGCGCTCCTGGATCAGCGCATACAGCGGCACGATGTAGAAACCGCCGAACAAGCCGATCAGGATGAGATCGGCCACCACCCGCCAGTGCGCGGGCGCCGAGAGAAAGGTGCCCACCCCCGCCAGGTTCGTCGCGTGCATGCCGCGCGTGGCGAACCACAGGTCCACCGCAAAGACGGTGAGGCCGATCGACCCGAACGGCACCAGCCCCAGTTCCACCTTGTGCCCGGACAGACGCTCGCACAGCAGCGACCCGATGCCGATGCCCACCGAGAATACGGCGAGCAGCAGCGTCACGACATGCTCGTCACCACCCAGCACGTTCTTGGCAAAGTTGGGAAATTGCGTCAGCAGTGTCGCGCCATAGAACCAGAACCACGAGATGCCGAGCATCGACAGCCACACCACGCGATTGCCATAGGCGAAGCGCAGGTTGCGCCACGACTCGGTGAACGGATTCCACTTGATGTGCAAGTCCGGCGCCGCCGCCGGCGTCACCGGAATTGCGCGGCTCACGAGCCACCCGGCGATCGCCACGATCACCGCGGCGCATCCCGCCAAAACCGCGCCGTTGGGCTCGATGGCCACCAGCACGCCGCCGAGAATCGTGCCCAGCAGGATCGCGACAAAGGTGCCCATCTCGACTAGGCCGTTGCCGCCGATCAGTTCGCGCGGGGCGAGCGTCTGCGGCAGGATCGCGTACTTGACGGGACCAAACAGCGTGGAGTGCACGCCCATCAGGCCAAGCGCCAGGAACAGCAGCGTGAGATTGCGCTGCCAGAAGCCCGCGAGCCCGATCAGCATGATCACGATCTCCAGGACCTTGATGTAACGGATGAGCCGCGATTTCTCGTACTTGTCGGCGAGTTGTCCGGCCGTGGCGGACAGCAGTACGAACGGCAGGATGAAGATGCCGGCGGCGAGATTGACCAGCGTGTTGGAATCGATGCTCGAGAGCGCGGCTGCCTGGTAGGCCACGAAGATCACCAGCGCGTTCTTGTAGATGTTGTCGTTGCCGGCACCGAGGAACTGGGTCCAGAAGAACGGCGCGAAGCGGCGCTGCCGCAACAGGCTGAACTGGCCTTGCGCTTGGGGCGTGACGCTCATGTCGTCGGGCCTTCGAGGTCGGCAAGATAGTCGAGCACGGAGGTCAGCGCTGCGCGCACGGCCGGCGGATCGGTGCGGTACCAGACCTCCTTGCCGATTTTCTCGGCGCGCAGCACGCCGGCTTCGCGGAGGACCTTGAGATGATGGGCGACCGCGGAGCGCGACAGCGTGGAGGCGGCGACGATCTGCGCGATGGACAGGCGCTCGTCCCGCTCGAACATCAGCACGATGCGCTGGCGGTGTTCCTCGCCCAACGCTTCGAACAAGCCGGCGGTACGCCGCCACGCGCGGGGGATGGAGCGGGCATAGCTCGGGCGCATATGGCCTCCGTCAATAAAACTATGTGACTAGTTTTATAGTTATGTATCGGGACGCCGTCAAGAGGGCGGATCGCACCAGCCGACGAACGGCGGCGTGGCGGCATTCCGGCCGCGCGCGGGTGCCGGCGTTTGCTAACATGCATGGCCATCCCGATCTCGCCGCCATGCTCACCTACCTCGATTTCATGCGCCATGTGCGCGACCACGGCCACCGCAAGAGTGATCGCACCGGCACCGGCACGCTGTCGGTGTTCGGTTACCAGATGCGCTTTGACCTGGCACACGGATTTCCGCTGCTGACCACCAAGCGCGTGCATACCAAGTCGATCGTGCACGAATTGCTGTGGTTCCTGCAGGGCGACACCAACATTGCCTACCTCAAGGCCAACGGCGTCCGCATCTGGGACGAGTGGGCGGATACCAACGGCGATCTGGGCCCCGTCTATGGCGCGCAGTGGCGCTCGTGGCCCTCACCCGATGGCACGCGCATCGACCAGCTCGCGGCCGTGATCGCCGAAATCCGGCGCAACCCGGAGTCGCGGCGGCTCATCGTGTCGGCGTGGAACGTTGGCGAGATTCCGCGGATGAAGCTGCCGCCGTGCCACGCGTTCTTCCAGTTCTATGTCGCGGACGGACGGCTCTCGTGCCAGTTGTACCAGCGCAGCGCCGACATCTTCCTCGGCGTGCCCTTCAACATCGCGTCGTATGCGTTGCTGACGCACATGGTGGCGCAGCAGTGCGATCTGGCGGTGGGCGATTTCGTCTGGGTCGGTGGTGATTGCCACCTGTACCTCAATCATCTCGAGCAGGTGGAGACGCAATTGGCGCGCGCGCCCTACCCGCTGCCGCGCCTGGTGCTGCAGCGCCGCCCGGCAACGCTCTTCGACTACACGTACGACGACATCGAATTCGCCGACTACCGGTATCACCCCGCGCTCAAGGCGCCGGTGGCGATATAGCGCCGGCGCCAGCGCGCAAGCGTGGCGGCGGCTACGTGCGCAGCGTGCGGCAATGAGGCAACACCGCAACGGTTTGCTGCTGCTCGCCGGCGACGGGCTCTCGGCGTTCGGCGCGTGGATCGACTTCCTCGCCATCCTCACGCTGGCGGCGTGGCAATTCCACGTCACGCCCTACCAGATGGCCGCGGTGAGCGCCGCGGGGTTGCTGCCCGGCATCCTGCTGGCGCCGTGGATCGGCCGCCTGTGCGACCGCGGTAATCCGCAGCGCCTGCTGCTGGCCTCCCTCGTCGCCCGCGCCGCGGCCACGGGCGCCATCCTGTTCTGCCACGACTTCACGCTCTTCGTGGCGCTGGTGGGCCTGCGCTCGGTGGCAGCGATGGCGGCGACGCCGGCCATCAACGTGCTGGCCGTGCGCACCATCGACGACGCGCGGCGCCCGCAGTTCTATTCGCTGCTGAACGTGCTGAACAACAGCGCGAAGATCC
>JANMCS010000081.1:0-1700 GCA_031361405.1 Betaproteobacteria bacterium | reverse complement strand
GACCACGGTGGCATCCACATCCTTGCCGCCGGGCGCGGAGATCACGACTTTTTTGGCGCCGCCGCGAATATGCGCGGAGGCCTTTTCCTTGGTGGTGAAGAAGCCGGTGCATTCCATCACCACATCGACTTTCAATTCGCCCCAGGGAATCAGCGCCGGATCGCGCTGCGCAAACACCTTGATTTTGTCGCCATTGACGACCAGAAATTCGCCGTCCACTGCTACCGTGCCGGGGAATTTGCCGTGGGCGGTGTCGTAGCGCGTCAGGTGCGCATTCGTCTCGGGGCTGCCGAGGTCATTGATTGCCACGATCGCGATGTCGTGCTTCTTCCCATCCTCGTAATGCGCGCGCAGGATATTGCGTCCGATGCGGCCGTAACCGTTGATCGCGACTTTGATGGTCATTGCAGGTTCTCCACGGGTTTCCGTTGACATGTCAGTGCAGCAGGGCGGGCGCGCCGCCCGCCGCAATCAGTGCATCGAGATCGCGCCAGCCATAGCCCGCCTCGACCAGATCCATGCCGTCCCAGTTGAACGGCTGTTCGATTTCAAGTTGCGCGCCCAGCGCCTCATAAAACGCGCGCGCCGGCTTGTTGGCCGCGATCACCCAGACGAGGAGGCCGGTGGCGCCGTGCGAACGCTGGGCCGAGGCCACCGCGGCGAGCAAACGGCGGCCCACACCCGTGCGCTGCAGGTCGCGCTCGATATAGACCGCGGCCAGTTCAGCGTTGAAGCCGAGCTTGGGTTCGGCCAGCATGCTGCCGGACGCAAAGCCCACGATGCGGCCATTGCTCTCGGCAACGAACGTGTTGGTGGTGTTGGGCGCGGCGTTAAGCACTTTTTCCCAGAGCGCCGTGCTTTCCTCCACGCGCATGGCGGCGAGGTAGGCATCGGGAATCATGCCGCGATAGGTGGTGCGCCATGCATCGACGCGCACCTGCGCGATGCCGGACGCGTCGACCGGCTGGGCAGGACGGATGGTGACGTGGCTCATGGGGTCAATGGTCGTGATCGCGTCACACCACGCCGCGCACGGCGGCCGCAACATGGTCCACCGTGAGCCCGAAGTGCTTGAAGAGCACAGGCCCCGGCGCCGATTCGCCAAAGGTGTCGATGCCGACCACGGCGGCGTGCGGATCGTCCATCGCGCCGACGTAACGCCGCCAACCGGCGGTGACACCCGCTTCGACCGCCACGCGCGGCACGCCGTGCGGCAGCACCGCCGTGCGCCAGGCGGCGTCCTGCCGGTCGAACACGCTGGTGCAGGGCATCGATACTACGCGCACGTTGATGCCGGTGGCAGCGAGTTGGGTGCGCGCGCCCAGCGCCAGCGCCACTTCCGAGCCGGTGGCGATGACGACGGCGCGCGGGCCGGCAACGGCAGCGTCGAAATCCGCGGCGACATAGCCGCCGCGGTCGATGGCCGCGATCTGCGCATCGCTGCGCGGCATGAAAGGTACGTTCTGGCGGGTGAACAGGAGGCACGACGGACCGTCACGCCGTTCGATGGCCGCGGCCCACGCGGCGGCGGATTCCACCGTATCGCACGGCCGCCACAGGTCGAGCCCGGGGATGAGGCGCAGGCTGGCGGCGTGTTCCACCGATTGGTGCGTGGGGCCATCCTCGCCCAGCCCGATCGAATCGTGCGTGTAGACGAAGATGGACCGCAGCTTCATCAG
The DNA here is from genome assembly GCA_031361405.1 of Betaproteobacteria bacterium. Classification (GTDB taxonomy): domain Bacteria; phylum Pseudomonadota; class Gammaproteobacteria; order Burkholderiales; family Casimicrobiaceae; genus VBCG01. The sequence goes on along the minus strand of JANMCS010000081.1, from coordinate 21 downwards.
CGCGGCCATCCGCAGCGCGTT
>JANMCS010000032.1:0-1035 GCA_031361405.1 Betaproteobacteria bacterium | reverse complement strand
CGCGCAGCGCCGGGCGCACTGCATCGAGGGCGCGCTGGTGGCAGCGTGCGCGCTATGGATCCACGGCGACGCGCCGCTCTTGATGCACCTTGATTGCATGCTGGGCGACTACCCGCACGTGGTCGCGCTGTTCCGGCGCGGCAGACATTGGGGCGCGGTGTCCAAGTCCAACCACGCCGTGCTGCGCTTTCGCGATCCCGTGTATCGCAGCCTGCGCGAGCTCGCGATGTCGTACCTGCACGAGTTTCGCGACGATACCGGCCGCAAAACATTGCGGAGCTACTCCGGGGCGTTTGACCTCCGCAGCGTCGCACTCACGGAGTGGGTGACCAACAACGCCAGCTGCTGGGCGGTGCATGACCGGCTGGCCGCGCGGAGACACCACGCGCTGCTGACGCCAGCGCAATCGCGTGGACTAGTGGACGCCGATGCGTGCGAACGGCGCGCCGCGGCGATTGTCGATTTCAGTCCGCCGTGATTGATACTTTTGCGATACTGGTGCATCTGTAGGCGAGGCTTCAGCCTCGCTTGGTCGATTCCTCGGCTCCCGCGAGGCTGAAGCCTCGCCTACAAGCCTCGCCTACAAGCCTTGCCTTCATACTTTGGTAGCGACCTACAGGATCCTGCCGAACCACAGCATCGACAACGTGGCCGCCAGCAATGCCACCAATGCGGCCGCTGCGGAAAACAACGCCGTGATTTCTGACTGCTTCTGCTCGAATACCAGCTTCGAGTTGAGCGTTTCGTAGACCTTGCGCAGGTCGGTGGCCGTGCCGGCGTAGAAATATTCGCCTTGCGTGATGTTGGCGATGTTCTTCAGCGCCGCCTCGTCGAGGCGCACGCGCATCGACCAACCTTCGGCGCCGATCATCTCGCCCTTCTCGGTGCCGATGCCTACCGTGAACACGCGTACGCCCCGCTCGGCCGCCATTCGTGCCGCCTCCAGCGGATCCGGTCCGGTCGTGGTCTGGCCATCGGTTAAAAGGATGATGGCCGCGGACACATACGATCCGGGCGGCACCGCCTTGACGTCCG
>JANMCS010000503.1:0-12560 GCA_031361405.1 Betaproteobacteria bacterium | reverse complement strand
GCCCTGCTGACCGGGCGCAGCGGGGGCGCGCCGATCACGCTGTTCGATGCCAGCGGCTTTTCCACCTGCATTGCCGCCGAGGTGAAAGGGTTCCAGCCCACGCTCGTCGACGATCGCAAACTGCTGAAATTTGCCAATCGCTCGCATCGCTTCGCGCTCGAAGCGGCGGAACAGGCGCTGCGCGATGCCGGCATCCGGCCCACCGCGGCGGACGCCACGCGCTGGGGTTGCGCCGTGGGCACCGGCATGATGACCGCCGACTACGTCGACCTGGCGCAGACGCACGCACATTGCGGGAACAGGGGCGAGATCGACACCGATGGCCTCCTGACCGATGGACCCGCCAACGATCCGCTGGTGTTCTGTCGCGGCCAGGCGGCCGAGGGACTCGCCTTGCTCACGCGCCGCTTCGGCATCCACGGCTATGCCACGTCGGTGCACACGGCGTGCGCGTCGGGGGGCCAGGCCTTCGGCACCGCGATGAAACTCATTCGGCGCGGCCGGGTCGATCGCGTGCTGGCCGGCGGCTTCGATTCGATGATCAGCCCGATCGGCATTGCCGGATTCTGTCTCCTGTCCGCGCTGTCGCCGGACAACGCGACGCCGCAGCGTGCGAGTCGTCCGTTCGACGCCACGCGCAACGGGTTCCTGCTGGGCGAGGGCGCGGGCTTCGTCGTGCTCGAGGAATGGGAAATGGCGCGCGCTCGCGGCGCGCACATCTATGCCGAGCTCGCGGGCGACGGCAATTCGCTGTCGAGTTATCGGATCACCGATTCGCCGCCCGATGGTGATGGCCCGATCCAGTCGATGCACCAGGCGCTGGCCGACGCGGGCGCCACGCCAGCCGATATCGATTACATCAACGCGCACGGCACGTCGACGGGCATGAACGACCGCAGCGAAAGTGCCGCCATCCGCGCGGTGTTCGGCGCCGATGTAGCGCGGGTCAGCGTCAGTTCCACCAAGAGCACGATGGGTCACCTGATTGCCGCGGCAGGTGCGGTCGAAGGCGTCGTATGCGCGCTGGCCATTGCGCGCGGCGAAATGCCGGTCAACGCCAACTATCGCGAACGCGATCCGGATTGCGACCTGAATCTGGTGGTCGATGAACCGCGGCGGCAGAAGGTACGGATGACGATGTCCAATTCCTTCGGCTTTGGCGGTTCGAACAGCTGTATCGTGATGCGCCACCCGGAGGAAGTGGATGGCCGCGGTTTCGACGGGACGGCGCCATGACGATGCCGAAGGTGGTGATCACCGGCACCGGCGCCGTATGCGCGGCGGGCATGGATCCGCAGGCCATCCTCGATTTCGTCCTGGCCGGCGAGACGGCGATTGCGCCCATCAAACAGTGGGACACCGCGCAATGGCCCACCCACCTCGCCGGTGAAATTGCCGACCTCAATCCGCGTGCGCTGGTGCCCGATCGCAAGCTGCACAAGTTGATCCGGCGCACCGATCTCGTCGGCCTGTACGCCGCCAGCCAGGCCATCGATGCGTCGGGCTTCGTGGCGTGGCGCGATGCGCTGGATCCTGCATTGGTGGCGCCATACAACGATCGCACCGGCGCCATCGTCGGCTCCGGCGGCGGCAATTTCCAGAACCAGTACGACTTCTTTCCGTTGATGACGGCCGCCACCGTCGATATGCAGGCCTTCGGCCGCGAACTCTCCGACAACGTCAACCCGATGTGGCTGCTGCGCACGCTGCCCAACAACGTGCTCGGGCACGTTGGCATCCAGTACAACCTGAAGGGCACCAACGCCTGCATCACCAATCACAGCGTCGGTGGCACGCTGGCGGTGATCGAGGCGATGGAAGCGCTGCGTGCCGGCGAGGCCGATCGCGTCGTGGCGGTCGGCCATGAGACGCCGATCGAGCCGCAGATGGTGCTCTATTACCATCGCGTCGGGCTGCTCGCCAGCGCATCGCTGCGACCCTTCGACGCCGCGCGCGACGGCAGCCTCTTCGGCGAAGGTGCGGGGGCGCTGATGCTCGAGACTGCGGCCTCGGCCGCGGCGCGCGGCGCGCCGGTGCTGGGCGAGGTCCTCGGCGGCGGGTATGTCAGCGAAGGGCAGGGCTTGCTGGCCATTCGTGCGGACGGCGATGGCCTGGCGCGTGCCATCGCGCTGGCGCTGGAGGATGCGGGATTGCAGCCGACGGATGTCGGCATGGTCGTCGCGCACGGCAACGGCACCCGGCAATCGGACGCGTCCGAGGCGGCCGCGTTGCGCGCGGTGTTCGGTGCCGCGATGCCGCCGGTCACGGGATTCAAGTGGGCGTTCGGCCATCTGATTGCGGCGGCCGGCATTCTTGACACGGTCCTGGCACTCGCGGCGCTCAAGGCCCACACGGTGCCGGGCATCGCCACGCTGCGCAGTCTTGATGACGCATGCGCGGGCGTGGCCGTGTCGGCGGACGCGTGTGCGCCGCGCAGCGATGTCGCGCTGATCCTGTGCCGCGGCTTCGCCGGCACCAACGCTGCCGTGCTGGTGCGTGCCGCATGAGCTCCGCCGGGCCGCCCCAAGGAGCTGCCCCCTCGGGGGCAGCGGCGCGCAGCGCCGTTCGGGGGGAACATACAAGCTCCGCCGGGCCGCTCCAAGGAGCTGCCCCCTCGGGGGGGGCGGCGGGCAGCGCCGTTCGGGGGGAACATACAAGCTCCGCCGGGTCGCCCCAAGGAGCTGCCCCCTCGGGGGGGGCGGCGCACAGCGCCGTTCGGGGCGAACATACAAGCATGGCGCCGCCCATTGTCGCACCGCAGCGCTGCGGCATCGACTCGGTCGAGATCATCCGCATCGAGCGCCTCTTGCGCGAGAACGCGGCGTCCGACCTGCTGCGGTTCTTCACGGCGCAGGAACTCCACGATGCCGGCGACGGTGACGGCCGCGCCGCCAGCCTCGCCGCACGTTTTGCTGCCAAGGAAGCGTGCGTGAAGCTGTTTCCGCGCGAGGCGGCACTGGCGCAGATCGAGCCACATGATTTTTCCGTGGCGCGCGACGCCTATGGCGCGCCGCAGGTGATCCTGGGGCCGCGCGCCGAGATGTTGACGGGGCGGCATCGCCTCGGCCCGATCAGCTTGTCGCTGACGCATGACCGGACCCGCGCGTCGGCAGTCGCCGTGACGCAACCCGCGCCCGTGCCGATTCCGTTTGCGGGCAAGGTGCTGTATCACCTGCTGCCGCTGCGCCGCCGCGTGATTCTCGCCAATCTTCGCCGCGTCTACGGCGACACGCTCGACGAGGCGGGCATCGTCGCGCTTGCCCAGGCGCACTACGGCCACCTGCGCAAATTGTTCGGCGAGTTCCTGCGTTATCGCTGGCTGTCGCAGGCGCGGCAGCAGGCGCTGGTGCGCATCGAAAACCTGGACGCCTTTGTCGCCGCTTATGAGCAGGGCAAGGGTGTGCTTCTGCTGACCGGCCACTTCGGCAACTGGGAGGTGGCCACCGTCGCCGGCATCGGCGGCTTTCCGCAGATGCGCGGCCGCTTTCACTTCGTGCGCCGTGCGTTGAAGCCCGAGTGGTTCGATCGCCTGGTCACGCGCCGCTTCCAGAAGGCGGGCTTCGGGGTGCTGCCCAAGCGCGGGTCGCTCGACCTGATGCTCGACCGTCTCGCGCAGGGCGATGCCATCGTGTTCGCTTTCGACCAGCATGCCAATCCGCCCGACGGCATTGCGGTGGATTTCTTCGGCGCGCCGGCGTGGACTTTCAAGAGCCTGGCCATCATCGCGCTCGCCACCGGCGCCCCCGTGGTGCCGGCCACGAGCTGGCGCGAGGCCGACGGCCGTCACGTGCTGCGCTTCGAGGCGCCCATTCCCGTGGTCGATCACGCCAGCACGAGCGAAGCGATACGCCTGACCACGCGTGCCTATAACGCGGCGCTGGAACTGCTGGTGCTGCGGCGTCCCGAGCAATGGTACTGGGTGCATCGCCGCTGGAAGAATGTCACCGTACAGGCGCGCCGCCGCCGGCTGCAGGAGGCGCGAACATGAACTGGCCCACATCAGCGGCGCTGGTCGATGCGCTGCTCTCGTGGAAGGCGACCTTCGTCTACGGGTACCTGGCGTGGGCGCTGTTCGTGCACTACCGCGGCAACGAGCGCCACAAGTTCCATCGGCAACTGACCGATCACTCGACGGTGATCGCGCCGTACAACGCGATCATGTACGCCTTTTCCGCGGTGCCCAATCGTCCCTACGTCGAGGTCGATCAGTTTCCGGAACTGGCGCCGCTGCGCGACAACTGGCAGCTGATCCGCGAGGAGGCGGAAAAGCTCTTCGACGAGGGCCACATTCGCGCGGCGTCCACGTTCAACGACCTCGGCTTCAACTCGTTCTTCCGGCGGGGCTGGAAGCGCTTCTACCTCAAGTGGTACGACGCGCCGCTCGCCTCGGCGCGCGCCCTGTGCCCGCGTACGGTGGCCATGGTCGAGGCCATTCCCACCATCAACGGCGCGATGTTCGCGATGCTGCCCGCCGGCAGCGAACTCGGGCGCCATCGCGATCCGTTTGCCGGATCACTGCGCTATCACCTGGGTCTCATCACACCCAACGACGAGCGCTGCCGCATCTTTGTCGACGGGCAGCCGTATCACTGGCGCGACGGTGAAGCGGTGATGTTCGACGAGACCTACATTCACTGGGCCGAGAATCATACCGACCAGGATCGCCTCATCCTGTTCTGCGATGTCGAGCGGCCGCTGACCAATCGCGCGGTGGCGCGCCTCAATCACTGGATCAAGAGCACGCTGGTCCGCGCCAGCCAGACCGAAAACGAAACCGGCGACAAGGTCGGCTTCCTGAATCGCATGTTCGGCTGGGCCTACTACTTTCGCTATCCGGGCAAGGCGCTGAAGCGCTACAACAAGTATGTCTACTACGCGACCAAATGGCTGATCCTGCTGCTCATCCTCTATGCCGTGTTCTTCTGGCGCATCTAGCGAGGTAGCGCGGTTCTCGCGCGCTGCACGCGATGCCGATGCCATTCTCCAGACCAACCTGAGCGACCGCACCGATGTTCGAACTTCTCACCAGCCCTGCCGCCTGGATCGCTTTCGCGACGCTGACCGCGCTCGAACTCGTGCTGGGCATCGACAACGTCATCTTCATCTCGATCCTGGTCGACAAGTTGCCGCCGGCCACCGCGAATTCGCGCGCCGGATCGGGCTCTTCTTTGCGATGTTCATGCGCATCGGGCTGCTGCTGGTGCTGTCGTGGCTGGTGGGGTTGACTGCGCCGCTCTTCGCGGTGCGGCAGCACGAAATTTCCGGCCGGGACCTGATCCAGATCCTGGGTGGACTCTTCCTCTTGTGGAAGAGCACGATGGAAATCCATCAGCTGATGGAGGGCACCGAAGGCGAGACCTCCAGCGCGGTCAAGGCCACGTTCGGCGCCGTGATCGTGCAGATCATCATCATTGACATCGTGTTCTCGCTCGACTCGATCATCACCGCGGTGGGCATGGTCAACGAGATCCCGATCATGGTGTCGGCGGTCGTGGCGTCGGTGGCGTTGATGATGGTGTTTGCCGGCCCGATCGGCCGGTTTGTGTCGGCGCATCCGACGGTGAAGATGCTGGCGCTCACGTTCCTGTTCGTCATCGGCGTGTCGCTGGTGGCCGAGGGCTTCGAGCACACGGTGTCCAAGGGCTACATCTATTTCGCGATGGCGTTCTCGGTGTGTGTCGAGATGCTGAACCTGCGCGTCCGCAAGAATGCGAGCAAACCAGTGCATCTGCACCCGGCGTATACGGGCGAGCCGCCGGTGTCCACGGACCAGGCGGCGCGCGCCGACGACAGCCGTCGGTAACGCGGAATCGTCAGTCGACCTTGATGTTCCTTTCGGCCACCACGCGCGTCCACCGGTCGATTTCGTCGCGGATCAGCTTGGCGTAAACGTCCGACGTGCTGCCGATCACGTCGAAGCCCATTTCCTGCAGCTTGTCGCGCAGCGCGGGTTGCGCCAGCGCCTTCACCAGCGACGCGTTGAGTTTCTGCACGACGGCAGGCTCCATGCCGGCGGGGCCCAGCACGCCGTAGAACGGCGCCGCGTCGAAGCCCTTGTAGCCTTGTTCGGACAGCGTGGGCACGTCCGGGAGCATGGCGGCGCGCTTGGCGCTGACGATGGCCAGCCCGCGCACGGTGCCGGCCTTCACCTGCGTGCCCGATGGCACGATGGCATCGATCACCAGCGGCACCTGGCCGCCCATCACGTCCTTCAGTGCGGGGGCGATGCCGTTGTACGCCACGTGCGAGCCGCCGACATCCTGGCCGCCGCGAAACATCTCCCACCACAGGTGCCCGTAGCTGCCGATGCCCCCCGATGTATAGAGCAGTGGCTGCGGCGACGCCTTGGCCAAGGCCAGCAATTCCTTCATGGTCGTGGCCGGCACGGCCGGATTCACGACGATCAGCAACGGCTGCGAGACCACCCATGCGAGCGGCGTGAAATCCTTGATGGCGTCGTACGGCAGCTTGCGGCCCAGCGCCGTGTTGAACGCAATCGGCACGCCGGCGCCGAGCAGCGTGTAGCCATCGGGCTTTGCCTTGGCGACGAGGTCGCTGCCGACGATCTGGCCGCCCCCCGGGCGATTTTCGACGACGACGGGCTGACCCAGTTGCTCGGACCACGCCGGCGCGATCAGCCGGAACGCTGTATCGATGCCGCCGCCGGGCGCGACCGGAACGATCAGCTTGACCGGGCGCGATGGAAATGTTTCCTGCGCGTGCGCGACAGTGACAGCCGCGGTCGCGAGCGCAACGACGAACGCAATGGAGGATTGAAGCAGCGTAGTCATGGAACTATCCTTGGCGAACGCAGGTGACCCCCACTAGACTAGTGGAGTCGTCCTGCCGCATCAACCCGCTTCGGCCTCGCGCCGCCAATGTCCATGTCCATTGAAGCCCTGGGTGTCACCGTGATGCCCGAATGGTTTGCCTGCGAAGGCATCGACGCGGTCCTCGACCGCCTGCAGCAACTCGGCGCGACAGCGTTGGCCACCAGTCCCTACGTGATGGAGCAGGGCACCGCTGCCGACGGGGGCCGTGAACCGCCCGCGGATGGCGATGCGGGCAAGGTCAGGCCCCTGGATCGCGATCTATGGGGCCAGCGCGAATTGTGGGTGCGCACGGCGCCGTCGCTGGTGCACGATCGCGCGCGCTATGCCGGCTTGCGGTATCAACCGCTGCCGCCGACGCCGTTGACGTTGGCGCAGCCCGACTTGCTCGATCGCGTCTGTGCGGCCGCCAACGCGCGCGGCATTGCGGTCTACCTGCAGGTGATGGCGGCGAGTCCGCCTGGCTATCGCGTGCAATTCGCCGGCGTCCACGCCGATGACCAGTGTCTTGGCGCGGATGGCCTCGAGCATCGTGATCGTGTCGATCGCAACGCGTCGCTTGCGAGCCCGCACATCGCGGCCTACACGGCGGCACTGGTCACCGAACTCGCGGTGCGGTATCCGCTGGCGGCCGGCATTCGCCTCGACTGGCCCGAATATCCCCCCTACGACATGAAGAGCGCGCTTTTCGATTTCAACCCCGCGCTGCTGGCGCTGCTGCAACAACGCGGCGCGGATCCGGTCCATGTACGCCTGCAGGTTGCAGCCTGGGCCGCCGGCGTACGCTCCGCGGCGGCACTTGCCGCGGCCCACGGTCCTGCCGCGGTCATGGATGCGCTGCGCGCCGCTGACTGGAACGCCTTGACCGCCGCGCATGGACCGCTGGCGCCGTTGTTCGCGGCGAAGAAAGCGGCTGCGCGCGCGCTGCTGGCGCAATGCCGCGCCGCGCTCGACAACTTGCCGGGGCCGCGGCGCCGCCTCGAACCGCAGTTCTTTCCGCCGCCATTTCACCACGTGTCCGGCGGTCCGCTGGATGCGCTCGACGGCATTGCCGATGCAATCGGCATCAAGCTTTACACGATGCACTGGCCGATGCTGGCGCGCTACTGGGCGCGCGACCTGTTCGGTGCCGCCGCGCCCGCGCAACTCGACGCGGTCACCGCCGCCGTGGCGTCACTGTTCGGATTGACCGATGCTCTCGACGGCGATGGCCGCCGGCTGCGCTATCCCGAACCGCACGAAGCGCATCCGGTGGGCATGCAGGCGCAGCACGACAAGCTCGTGGTCGCGCGCCAACTGGCCGGCGCGGTACCGGTTCGCGCGTTCGTGCACAGCTACGGGCCCAGCGCCGACGTCGTGGCACGTTACCGCATTGCCGCGCGGTCCGGCGGGCCGGTGTGGATCAACCGCTACGGCTAGTTGAGTGACGCCAAGATCGCCGCGCTCGCCGCGGCCCGCTAACCCCGACCGACGTAGGGCATCTTGGTCGCCATCACCGTCATGAACTGCACGTTGGCGTCGAGCGGCAGGCTTGCCATGTAGACGACGGCGCTGGCGACATGCGCGACGTCCATCAGCGGTTCGATCGCGATTTCGCCGTTGGCCTGCGGCACGCCTTTCGCCATCTTGGCCGCCATTTCCGTGCTGGCGTTGCCGATGTCGATCTGGCTGCAGGCGATGTCGTATTGGCGGCCATCGAGCGACGTCGATTTGGTAAGGCCCGTGACCGCATGCTTGGTGGAGGTGTACGGGGCCGAGTTGGGTCGCGGCGCATGGGCCGAAATGGAGCCGTTGTTGATGATGCGGCCGCCACGCGGCGATTGCGCCTTCATCAGCTTGATCGCCTGCTGCGTGCACAGGAAGACCCCGGTCAGGTTGATGTCGACCACGTTGCGCCACTGCTCGAACGTCAGTTCCTCGAGGCCGACCGGGGGTGCGCCTACGCCGGCATTGTTGAAGAGCACGTCGAGGCGACCGTAGGCAGCCTTGGTCGCGTCGAACAGGGCCGCGACCGACGCGGGGTCGGCCACATTGGTCGGAACTGCGCGCGCGTTGGCCGCCAGCGGGCCCGCGCTGGCGATGGCCGCGTCCAGCGCTTCACTGCGCCGTCCGGCAAACACCACGTGGTAACCCGCGCTGAGCAGCGCGACGGCGGCGGCTTTGCCGATGCCGCTGCCGGCTCCGGTGACGATGGCGACTTTGGGCTGCTCACTCATGCGGAATCCGATCGTGGTTGACTGCAGGCTATTGCGGGGTGCGCGGCGATGGGCCTGGCGTGCCCGGCTGGGAGACGCGCATTCTGCGGGTGCCACGCCGGTTGCACAACGGCGTGACATCGTGGCAGCGGCTACGCCGGCGGTGGCTGGGGGCGTCACGGCCACGGCGGCGCGCCCCCTGGAAACCTGCCTGCAGTAGCCGCCGGTTGCCGGATCGGGCAGGCCCCTGTTACGATCCCGTTCTATGACGTTGGCATACACGGAGGTCAATGGCGGTGGCGGCCGTTCCCACGCATGGGCCGCGGCTTCACGCGGCGGGAATTGCGCATGAAGTGCACGATCTGCGGCCATGCGACCTTGCCCGGCGCGATGCTGTGCGGGCCATGTCGCGCGGCGCTGAAACGGGCGCGCTACCTGAGTGTCCAGGTGATCTCGCCATCGACGATGATGCCGGGGCGGCCGCGACGATCGCGGGCCAAGGTGGCCGCCCTGGCGGCGCCACTGGCGGCGCCACTGGCGTCGCCCAACACCACCAAAGTGCTTGCCGCGCAAGCGGCCGCCACCGCGTCCGTCGCGCCGGTGGCGGCGGTTTCCCGTCGACGCTTGCAAGCGTTGGCCATCGGCGTCATCGCCGTCCTGGCGCTGGGCGTCGTGGCCTACTTCGGCCAGTCGCCGGCGCGCGACGCCGCGTTCATGGCCCCGCCGGCGGCTCCCGCCCGCGTCACGGCGGTCACAGCGCGCCCCGCATCGGTTGCAGCCGTGGCCCCGCAGGACGCAACGTCATCCGGCCGTGCCGCGACCAGCGTCCTGGTGTCGTCGAGTCCCGCTGACGAAGCGCCGCAACCCGCCGCTCGTACCCGCGTCTCACGTGCTGCTGCACCTGCGCCTGGACGGGCCGCCGTTGCGGCCATGGTGGCCACCGGGCCGGGCGCCGAATCGTACGAAATGGTGCCGGAGCCCCCGCGTCCGGTCGCGCTCGCGCCCGCACCTGAACCCGCGCCGCCACCGCCGCCGGATCGCTGGCAGGTCATGCGCGATAACCTGGCGCGCTGCGACCGCGAAGGCGGCCTGGGCGGCTTCATCTGCGATCAGCGGGTGCGCCTCGATGCCTGCGAAGGCTACTGGGGCCGCGTGCCACAGTGTCCGCTGCCGCCGGAAAATCCACGCTGACGATGACTTCCCGCGCGCGCCGATCAGCGCACCGTCGCGTGGGGGGCGGTGGCTTGATGACGCTGGTCCAGGCCCTGAGCGGCGAGCATGTTTCCCCGCGCGAACGCGGCCGTTTTGCCGGCTATTTCGCCACCGTATTCGCGTTGGCCAGCACGTCGGGACCGGTTTTCGGCGCCTACCTCACCGAGCACTTCGGCTGGCGCGCCGTATGCGTCGTCAACGTGCCCTCGGGACTCGTGGCGGCGACGCTGGCCGCGATGCCTGAGGTGCTGCACCTGGAGCTGGCTGCGCGGTTGGCGACCGCCTATCGCGCCGTATTTCAGGTATTGGCCGCGATTGCCGCAACGGGCGTTGCGATCGCGTCGACAATCCCCAAGACCGATTGGAAGAACTGAACCGTGCGGCCCTGGCGGGCGCGACGCTAGCGGAAGCCGGTGACAACGCCGGGATTTTGCGGGGTGCCGACCGACGTCGATATCGCGGGCTTCAACTGCATCACGATCTCGTCCACGGTCGCCGACGTGCCCCCGGTGGTGGTGGAGATGTAGCCCACCGGCCGGCAGTTGTCGAATTCGGCAATCAGCAGGATCTGCCCGCGTTGTCGCAGCGCCGCGCGGGCGGGCGATTGCTGGACGCTCAGGTCAAACGGCGGCAGGCTATCGCGGTAGAGCACCGCGTCCTTGCGGTCGAGGATGAGGTAGCAAGGCGCTGCCGCGGCGGGCAACGCGCACCCCAATGCCATGGCAAGTGCGACGACACGGACCGATTGGTTGAACATGGAACCCCCTGCAATGAATGGTGGCCGGCCGCAACTGTGTCCGGCCATGGATGGTGCATGGTAGCCGCGGCAATGGTCATTGGCTAGCGGTGCGGTGGCCAGCCGCCGCAGGCCCGGTGCCTACCCGGGCCCGACCGCCCGCGCCGCGAGGTAGCCTGCCGTCGCGCAGCAGGCGGTGATCACGACGCCCCACCCGACGTCGACGACCGACATCGGCCACGTCCAACCCTTGAGGGTGGCGAGGTTGGTGAGGTCGTAGGTGGCGTAGCAGAAGAACCCGAACAGGCCGCCCAGGATCAGCGCGCGCAGCCACGACCCCGCCTCGAGCGCAGGCGTCACCGCGAAGACGACGATGCCGGCAATGTAGAGCGCATAGAACAGCGCCGCCACGCCCCACCGCGGCGGTACCAGCAGCAGCGCCCCTATCTGCGCCTGGTAGAACCCGCGCGCGATGAAGCCGATCCACACGAAGTCGAGAATGCAGAACGCGGCCAGCGTGGCGACGTAGGCAACGAGAATGCGAGTCATGGCGGACGCAGCTCCTGGCAGGCAAGACGTGCTGCATGCTACACGGCATCCGGCGCGGTTGCGGCAGGACACCAGCGCCGCGGGATCGTGGATGGCCGGTCACCAGCGGTTACACGTTGCGGTCTTGCCGTCGCCCGCCCGGGGCCGGGGGCGTGGTTCAATGACGCGTCACGGTCGAAGCGGTGGAGAACGAATGCGGTGTCGCAATGCGCTCGCGTGGGTGGGCATGGTCGGCGCGGTGTTGACGTTGCCGGTAATGGCGCAAACCGGCGGTGGCGCGGGCCGCACCGGCCCCAGTGCTGCCGTGCGCGGCAGCGGCAGTGGAATGCCGGAGCGTCCGCGCGACGAACGGCCCGCGGCAACCAATTTGAACGAACTGGTCGCGCTACGCCTGAGCCAGCTTGAGGAAGACTTGCGGCTGCAGCCGCAGCAGGCCGCGGCGTGGATCCATTACCGCGACAGCGTCCAGCGCCTGCTGGACGATCGGCGGCGTGCGCAGCGCACGATGGCGGCGGAGGCCACGGCGCCGCAGCGCCTGGACGGCATTGCCGACGGCGCCCGCAATCGCCTGGCCGCTGTGGAAGACGTGGCGGAGGCGGGCAAGGCGTTATACATCCTGCTGTCGGCCGAACAGCGCGTCGTGGCCGACCGGCGGCTGGCGTTGCCGCTCGCCACGGTGGCGGGAACCGATACACGCGCCGACGATGGTGGCGCGAGCGGCGGTCGCGCGCCGGGTGCCCCGGCCGGCGCTGCCGCATCGACGTCCCCCTGACCGCGGGGGGACGCGAGACTCCGCGCTACGGTGCAACGCTTGCCGCTTCGCGTTCCGCCGCGATGCTGCGGGCGCCATGGCCGCGGCCGCAATGGCAAGCGCGACATTTCAGTTGCGGATCACCTGTTGCGACACCACGGATGCAAAACGTCAATCGCGCGTGGCCGTGATCGGCGTGACCTGCTCGACGAACACCATGTTGCCGGTCGCGCGGGTGCCGTCGACGCGCAGGCGCGCGCTGCGCACGCCGCCATCGGCGGCGATGA
>JANMCS010000564.1:0-1143 GCA_031361405.1 Betaproteobacteria bacterium | reverse complement strand
GTCGGTAGCGTTTTTCAGTGGCGATGAATTCCTTGCCGTAACTCCAGTGCCGGTAATTGATGGGCATGCCCACGCTGGCGTAGGCATCCATCATCTGCTCGCCGGTGATGATTTCGAGCTGGTTCGGGTACGTGTCGAGGCCAAAGCGCTCGGCAGTACGGCGAATCACGTCGTGGTATCGCTCGACCAGGTCGAAAGACCAGTCGCTGGGCCCGGGTAGCCGTTCGGCAGCTCGTGGGCCCGGCAGGGGGCCTCGCAACGGACGGTCGGTCGAAGACATCATCACTCCCTTCATGCGGCGGCGGCCATGCCTTCTTTCTTGAAGAGGTCACGGAACACGGGATAGATCTGCGAGGCCTCCACCGCCTTGCGCATCGCGAAGTGCGGATGCACCGAGCGCAGCTGCGTGTACTCCTCCCACAGGTTCTGTTCTTCCTCGGCCACCTGCACATAGGCGTAGTAGCGCACCAGCGGAAGGATCTTGTCGGAGAGCAACTCGCGGCAGCGGCCGCTGTCGTGATGCCAGTTGTCGCCATCGCTGGCCTGGGCACCGTAGATATTCCATTCGCCGCTCGGGTAGCGCGCCCGCACGATCTCTTCCATCAGCACCAGCGCGCTGGAGACCACGGTGCCGCCGGTTTCACGCGCGTGGAAGAAATTCTCTTCGTCGACCTCCTGCGCCTGGGTGTGGTGGCGGATGAAGACGATCTCGATCTTTTCGTAGTGGCGGGTGAGGAAGAGGTACAACAGGATGAAAAAACGCTTTGCCAGATCCTTGCGCGCTTCGTCCATCGAGCCCGACACATCCATCAGTCAGAACATCACCGCCTTGGAGGTAGGCACGGGTGTGCGCACACGGTTGCGAAAGCGCAGGTCGATCGGATCGAGAAACGGGATGCGCTTGATGCGGCCGCGCAGGAACGCGATCTGCTCTTCGATGTCCTTGATTTCTTTTTCGGCCACCGCATCGCCGGGCCGCAGCACGGCCCGCAGCTCGACCAGGCGATCTTCGAGCTCACGCACTTCGCGCCGGGCTTCGGATCCGATCGCGATGCGCCGGCCGATGGCGCCGCGCATCGAACGCACCACGTGCAGGTTGTTGGGTGTGCCGTCGTTGCTGTAGCCGGCGCGATGGGTTTTCCA
>JANMCS010000495.1:0-1086 GCA_031361405.1 Betaproteobacteria bacterium | reverse complement strand
CGGCCGGGCCGATGCTCAACGATCGCTATCTGCGTGCCGGCGACACGCCCGGCGCACCGCCGGCGGCTTCGATCGCCGAGGGCGCGGGCACCCACACCCGCATGTTCTGGGATGAGCATCAGGCCGGCCGCATCGGTGCGCAGGAGTGGCTGCGCCTGGAAACCCACATGACCCGCTCGCCCGGCACCTGCAACACCATGGGCACAGCGAGCACGATGACCTCGCTGGTCGAGGCGCTGGGCCTGGCGCTGCCGGGTTCCACCGCGATTCCGGCGATGGACGCCGGCCATGTGCGCATGGCCACCACCTGCGGCGAACGCATCGTGGGCATGATCTGGGACGATCTGACGCCCGCCTCGATGCTCACCCGAGGTTCGTTCCAGAATGCCGCCGCCGTGCAGATGGCCCTCGGCGGCTCCACCAATGCCGCAGTGCACCTGATCGCGCTGGCGCGCCGGGCCGGTGTGGCTTTCACCCTCGACGATCTCGATGCGATGGGCCGCCAGGTGCCGGTGCTCGCCAACTTGTTTCCGTCGGGCGATCGCCTGATGGAAGACTTTCACTACGCTGGCGGCTTGCCCGCGCTGATGAACGCGATCCGCGCGTTTCTCAGCCTCGACGAGCGCACCGTCACCGGCCACAGCGTCGGCCACAACATCGAAGGCCGAACGGTGCTCGACCCCGAAGTGATCCGCCCGCTGGATCGCCCGGTGAGCGGCCACGGCGCGCTGGCGGTGCTGAAGGGCAACCTCGCGCCCGAAGGCGCGGTGATGAAAGCCAGCGCCGCCAACCCGAAGTTCTTTGCCCATCGCGGTCGCGCGCTGGTGTTCGACAACCCGGCGCAGATGAATGCGGTGCTGGCCGATCCGGCGCTCGACGTGGATGAAAACACGGTGCTGGTGCTGCGCAATGCCGGCCCGGTCGGTGCGCCCGGCATGCCGGAGTGGGGTGGTTTGCCGATACCGAAAAAACTGCTCGCGCAGGGGGTGCGCGACATGGTGCGTTTGTCCGACGCCCGTATGAGCGGCACGCACTACGGCACTTGCGTGCTGCATATCAGCCCCGAAAGCGCGGTTGGCGGACCGC
>JANMCS010000555.1:0-3174 GCA_031361405.1 Betaproteobacteria bacterium | reverse complement strand
TCGTCAGGTAGCTTTCATGCGCGTTTTCAATTTCAGCCCCGGCCCCGCGGCGTTGCCGGAAGAAGTGTTGACCCAGGCGGCCGCCGAAATGCTCGACTGGCGCGGCACCGGCACGTCCGTGATGGAGATGAGCCATCGCGGCAAGGAGTTCATCGGCATAGCGGACAAGGCCGAAGCCGACCTGCGTGCGTTGCTCGCCATTCCCGTCGACTACGAAGTGCTGTTCCTGCAGGGCGGGGCGATCGGCGAGAACGCGATCGTGCCGATGAACCTGGTGCGCGACCGCACGGTGGCCGATTACGTCAACACCGGCGAGTGGTCGAAGAAGTCGATGAAGGAAGCGAAGAAATACACGTCGGTCAACGTGGCCGCCTCGTCCGAGGATAAGGGGTTCACTTACGTCCCGGCGCAGGCGGACTGGAAGCTCACGCCGGGTGCGGCCTACGTCCACATCTGCTCGAACGAGACGATCGGCGGCGTCGAATATCCGTTCACGCCCGCCACCGGCGATGTGCCGCTGGTGGCCGACATGTCGTCGAATATCCTGTCGCGCGTGATCGACGTGTCGCGCTACGGCGTGATTTACGGCGGCGCGCAGAAAAATATCGGTCCTGCAGGCCTGACGATCGTCATCGTCCGCAAGGATCTGCTCGATCGCGCGCTGCCGATCACGCCTTCGGCCTTCCACTGGAAGGAACAGGCCGAGAACGACTCGATGTTCAACACGCCGGCCACGTATTCGATCTACATTGCGGGGCTGGTCTTCGAATGGCTGCAACGGCAGGGCGGCGTGGCCGCCATCGAACAGCGCAACATCGCCAAGGCGAAGCTGCTCTATGACTGTCTCGATGCGTCGTCGTTCTACAGCAACACCGTGCGTCCGTCCGACCGCTCGCGGATGAACGTGGTGTTCACGCTGCGCGATCCGGCGCTGGACGAGCCGTTCCTGAAGGGCGCCAAGGCGCGCGGCATGGTGCAATTGAAGGGCCATCGGTCGGTGGGCGGCATGCGTGCGTCGATCTACAACGCAATGCCCGAGGCAGGCGTACGCGCGCTGGTGGCGTATATGCACGAGTTCGAGAAGCAGCATGGTTGAGAAGGCGCCGCGCCAATTCGAGATCCTGACCCTCAACCAGATCGCCGCGCATGGCCTGAAGCGCTTTCCGGCCGAGCGCTATGCGGTGGGCAAGGCCGTGGCGCATCCGGATGCGATCATCGTGCGCTCGCACGACATGCACGCGATGGCCATCCCGGCGAGCGTCAAGGCCATCGGTCGCGCGGGCGCGGGCACCAACAACATTCCGGTGGCTGATCTCACCCGGCGCGGCGTACCGGTCTTCAATGCCCCGGGCGCCAATGCCAATGCGGTGAAGGAACTGGTGTTCGCCGCGCTGTTCATGGCGGCGCGCAATCTCGTGCCCGCGCTGACTTATGTCGGCGGGCTCGACGCGGCGGCCCCCGACCTCGAGGCGAAGGTGGAGGACGGCAAGAAGTCGTACGCCGGCGTCGAATTGCCGCAACGTACGCTCGGCATTGTGGGCCTGGGCGCGATCGGCTGCCTCGTGGCCGACACGGCGATCAAGCTCGGCATGAAAGTGGTGGGCTTCGATCCGGAGATCACCGTCGATGCGGCGTGGCGGCTGCCCGCCAGCGTACGCCGCGCGCATAGTGTGGAGGAGGTGTTCAAGCAGTCGGACTTTATCACGCTGCATGTGCCGCTGCTGCCGGTCACGCGCAACCTGGTCGACGCCACGCGCCTGGCGCTGGTCAGGCCCGGCACCGTGCTGCTCAATTTTTCGCGTGAAGGCATCGTCAGCGAAGACGCGGTGATCGACGCGCTGGCCGCGCAGCGATTGAAATATTACCTGTGCGATTTTCCGTCAGCCGCACTGTTGCACGTGCCTGGCGTCGTTGCGTTTCCGCATCTCGGCGCCTCCACCGCCGAAGCCGAGGAGAATTGCGCGATCATGGTGGTCGACCAGGTGCGCAATTACCTGGAGCACGGCAACATCGCCAACGCCGTCAATTTTCCCAATGTCGAAATGGCGCGCGAGTCGCCGTTCCGGCTGGCCATCGCCAATGCCAACGTGCCGAACATGCTGGGTCAGATGTCGACGGCGATGGCGCTGGCGGGACTGAACATCCATAACATGGTGAACAAGTCGCGCGGCGAGATGGCGTATACGCTGGTCGATGTCGACAGTGCCGTCGAGCAGAAGGTGATCGACGCCATCGCGGGCATCGAGGGCGTACTGGCCGTGCGCGCGATACCGGCGGCCGGCGCCGACTGATCGCGCGTCAGGCGCCGGCGGGCGCAGCGGCCGGCACGTAGAGGTTCGAGCCGCGGAAGCCGATCGGCAGGCAACCGCCAGCGAGCCCGGCCACGACGACGGCAAGCAGCGCGCGCAGCGCCAACGTACGCAGGAATGTCATGCGGCAAGGTTACCTTATTGCGAGGCCGCCGTAAGCAAGCCGGGGTTGCGGGCGGGTGTAAGCTCGTCGTGCAAGTGGACCGGATGCGCCCCAGGCGTAGCGCGAGTCCGCCGGGCAACGATCAACAATTAAAAGGAGCAGCCATGGGTCTCTTGGATTTCGTGAAGGAAGCGGGCGAAAAGCTTTTCGGGCGCGGACAGGCGCAAGCCAGCATGGCCGAGGCCAAGGCGGCCCCCCAGGACCAGGTCAAGATTGCGGCGGCCAATGCGGCCGCGGGCGATGCGATTCTTGACTACATCAAGACGCAGAACCTGTCGGCCACGGGACTGACGGTTACCTTTGACGGGGCCTCCTCGACGGTATCCGTGTTCGGCGTCGCGCCGGACCAGGCGACGATGGAGAAAATCGTGTTGTGCTGCGGCAACGTGGCCGGCGTGGGCAAGGTCAACAACATGATGACGGTCGATCACTCGGCGCCGGCGGCGACCTGGTACACCGTGGTGGCCGGCGACACCCTGTCGAAGATCTCCAAGGCCAGCTACGGCGACGCCAACAAGTACATGGTCATCTTCGACGCCAACAAGCCGATGTTGTCGAATCCGGACAAGATTTACCCGGGCCAGGTGCTGCGTATTCCGCCCGACGCCTGAAGGCCGCGCACGGCGGGCCGTGGTCAGCGAGAAAAGAAGGCCCAAAATCCCGGTTCGCCGGGATTTTTTCATGGACCGGGCTGACAGGCGT
>JANMCS010000553.1:0-5591 GCA_031361405.1 Betaproteobacteria bacterium | reverse complement strand
CACTCGCGGGGTGGCGCCACGTGTCGGCGCTATGTTTTCGAACTGCGTTTTCCCTTTGGCGCGGCTGCCGCCCCGCTAGCCATCGGGGCACCGTCGCGCGTGGCTGAAGCCTCGCCTACAGGGGCTTATTTGGGGCCAACGAATACCTGTCGTTTCCGACAGTAGTTTCGCCTTCCGTACCGCTGCATAGTCGCGTCGCCGGCCATTGCAACGGCGCACCGACCCCTGCGGAGGCTCCATGAAGATCCTTGTCGTCGACGATCACCCGTTGATCCTGCATGCGCTTGCGGAAGTTCTGCCCAGCCTCGAACCCCGGCTCGAGATCCTCGGCGCCGCCGACCGCCAGCAGACATTGGTGATGCTCGCGCGGCATCCGGACTGTGCGCTGGTGCTGCTCGATTTGGCGCTGCCGGGCGCGCACGGACTCGACCTGCTCGGCGAGCTTCGCCGTGACCACCCTCGCCTACCCGTCGTGGTGCTCTCCGCCACGCATGACGGCGCCACCGTGCGCGCGGCGCTCAGCGCCGGTGCGCGGGGCTTCATTGCCAAGACGGCGCATCCCCATCTGCTGCTTGATGCAGTACGCACGGTGCTGGCCGGGGGCGAGCACGTCACGCGCGACATTGCGCGGGCGCCGCGCACGCGGCTCGACGGCGTCGACATCGACGCACTCGGGCTTACCCAGCGTCAGGGCGACGTGATGCTGCTGCTGGTGCAGGGCAAGCCCAACAAGATGATCTGCCGCGACCTGCGCTTGTCGGAAGGTACGGTCAAGGTCCACGTCAGCGCGATCCTCAAGGCGCTGAACGTGCACTCGCGGTCGCAGGCCATCGTGGAGCTGGCGCGCCGCGGCATCGATGTCGAGTCGACGCACCGCGTCGGTTGATCCCGCCGCCTTCTCCAGCCATTCGATTCGCGCATGAATGCGCTTGCGCTGCCGCCGGCGATCCTCGCCCGCGCGCATGCCGACCAGGTGGCGCAGCTCTATGGCGGATGGCATCGTACGACGGCATCGATGCTGCTGGGCGGCACACTGCTGTGTACCGTGATGTGGGGGCAGGTCTCGCCATGGTGGATGGCGGCATGGGGCGCGCTGATCGTCGTCAACCAGGCCTGGCGCGGCGTGCTCACCCGGGCGTGGCGACGCGAACAACCGGGCATCGACGCCGCGGCGCGCTGGGGCCGGTACTGGGCGATCGGCTCCACGCTGGGTGGCGTGCTGTGGGGCATCGCCGGCATCGCAATGTTTCCCGCGTCCACCGCGCACCAGGCGCTGTTGATCGTCTGTATCTTTGGCGTGGTGCTGGGCGGCCTCAATCTCACCGCCGTCTATCGCCCATCATTTTATGGCTTCGTCCTTCCAGCGTTGATGCCGATCATCGTGCGCGTCGCGCTCGAAACGGATCAGGTCCATCTCTACACGGCGCTCGTGATGAGCGTGGTCGGGGCCTTCGTGCTGGTGTTCGGGCATCAGCTGAACGACGTGCTTACGCGCTCGTTGGCGATGCGCTATGAAAATGTCGATCTCATCGCGGAGCTGAAAGCCAAGTCGCGCGCCGCCGACGAGGCACGCGCGGCCGCGGAAGCGGCCAACCGCGGCAAGAGCCGGTTGCTGGCCGCCGCCAGCCACGACCTGCGCCAGCCACTGCACGCGCTGGGGCTGTATACGGCTGCACTCGCCGTGCGCGCGAGCGGCACCGAAATGAAGCCGCTGGTCCGCAGCGTGCAGGGCGCGGTCGCGGCGCTGGAAGGACAATTCGAACAATTACTCGACCTGTCGCGTCTCGAGGTCGGCGGCATTGCGCCGGCGTTTACGCGCGTGGCGTTGGCGCCGCTTTTCAACCGCCTGCTCACCGAATTGCAGCCGCAGGCAGCGGAGAAGGGGTTGGTGCTGCGGGCGCGCGCGACTGCACTGGCAGTGGTCAGCGACGCAGCACTGCTCGAACGCGTGCTCCGCAATCTCGCCTGCAACGCATTGCGCTACACCCAGCACGGGGGCGTGCTGCTGGTGGCGCGACGTCGGGGCGATGCCATCGCCATCGAGATCATCGATACCGGCATCGGCATCGCGCCGGTCGACTGCGCGCGCATCTTCGAGGAGTTCTACCAGGTTCGTGGCAACAGCACGCACGCCCATGGTGGCATGGGTCTTGGCCTGGCCATCGTACGCCGCCTTGCCGTACTGCTGCGGCATGAGGTGGACGTGACCTCACGCGTTGGCCGTGGCTCGCGCTTTCGCGTCGTCGCGCCAGCGGCGGCACGCGTGCTGCGCTCGATGCTCGCCGCCGACGGCGCAACCCGGCCACCGCGCCCGCACGGTGGTGGCACGCTTGCCGGCAGCGTCATTGCGGTGATCGACGACGACGACGCGGCGCTGGACGCGATGGGCGTACTGTTCGGGACATGGGGCGCGGACGTGGTGAGCGCCGGCGACATCGCGACGCTGCTCGCGCGGGTGGAGGCGCTCGAGCGCTTCCCCGACCTGGTGGTGGCGGATCTGCGGCTGGCCGACGGCCACGATGGCGTGATTGCAGTGAATTGCCTCCGCGATGCATTGGGCGTGCGCATTCCGGGCCTGCTGGTGTCGGGCGACACCGGCGCGCAGGCCGACGCCATGGCACGCGCTGCGGGCTTCACACTGTTGGGCAAACCGGTGGTGCCGGACGTGCTGCACGCGTTCGCCACCGCGCTGCTCGCGCGCCATGCCGCACAGGTGGCTTGAGCGGCGTCCGGGCGGGCGCCACCAAAAGAAAACCGAACCGGCTGCAACCTGGGCAGGCGATTCGGCTTCGGGAGGAAAACGCTACCTGCGGTCCGCGGACCGCAATCCCATTGCGGTGGGGGTCAGAGCATGAACCCCAGGTCCGCCGTCGAAAAGTTGACGAGATTCGGAAACACCTGGGCAATGTCGGTGCCCGGCATCCCCAGCCATTTGCCGAGCGTGCCGCCGACCTGGTCGACCGCGATCCCAGGAATCCAGGAACCATTGCCACCGGAATCCTGGTTGCCCTTCACGGCCAGATCCGTGAACGATCCATACATGTTGCCGCCCTTGACGGAGCCGCCCAGCACCACCTGGTGACCACCCCAGGCGTGATCGACGCCGAGGCCGGCATTGCCGATGAAGGTGCGGTTGAAGTCGGACAGCGTGACCTGCACGACGTCGTTGGCGACACCGGCCGCGACGGTGTAGTCGTAGAAGGCCTTCATCGCCGGGAACAACTGGTTGAAGAGGTTGGTCTGGTTGGTGACCGTGTTCTGGTGCGTATCGTATCCGCCCACGCCCACGAAGAAGAACTGGCGCTTGACCTGCGTGGTCGCGCGACCGTCGATCAGGCGCGCCACCTGCCGCAGCTGTTGCCCGATGCCCGTGTTGGTCACGGCCGTGGGGAACGCCCCGGTGATGGCCGCCGACGTCATCTGCAACAGCGGATTGGCCGTGGCATTGGACAACAGCGCACGATCCAGCACGGCGGCGCCCGATTTCACCACCGTGCTGGTGGGGTCAGCGGACTTGATCAGCGCATTGAGCGCGTTGTAACGGGCGACGGAAACCGCATCCGAACCCTGGCCCGATACGGTGACGATACCGTTCTGCGGCACCACCAGCGGGGCGGTGAGGGCACCGGCCGTGAAGAGCTGCGACCCTGCCACCGAAATGGCGCTGGGGATCAGCTGTCCCGTATTGGCCGCGATGAGCTTGTCCGACATGCGCCCGCCCCAACCCGAACGCGATGCCGAATTGTTCAGCAACCCTTGCCATGCATCGGTCTGGTCGGAGTGGGAGAAGAGGTTGGGTGGACGATTGGTGCCGGCCTGGTACTGGGCCTTGGTGAGCGGCGCCAGCAGTGTCCCGGAATTGGCGATCACGGCGAGCTTGCCTGCTGCGTACAGCGGCGCCACCGACGCCATGCTCGGATGGAATCCATACATCTTGCTTGCGCTCGGTGCGTTGAACTGCAGCAGATTGGCCTGCGGGATGCCCACTGCCGAGGCCGCGGTGCGCACCGCCGAGTACGCGGCGTAATCCGTGAACGGGATGATCATGTTGTTCGAGTCGTTGCCCCCGAACAGGAACACGCACACGATCGCCTTGTACCCGGACGCTGCTTGCGCGTTGGCGCTTTCGACGCCCCAGGTGCCAAGGTTGGACGCAAGGGCACTGGCAGTCAGCGCGCTCGTGGAGGTAAGAAACTTCCGGCGATTGTTATTCATTTTAGCGCTGCACCTGGTAGTCGTAGGACGAAGCCATCAGGTAGACGGCCATTCGTGCGCGGTCCGTCCGTTCTTGTGCCGTCGGCGTGGCCGAGATCGGGATGGCATTCACGGCCGTCACGATGGTGGCTTCCTCCGCGGCCGGGAACTGGCCCCCGGCAAGTACCTTGTTGATCTGCGACACCATCGCCGCCGGCGTCGCGGCGAGGGACTCGAATTGCGCGAGATAGAGCTTGGTGCCCGATGCCGCTGGAATCGTCGTATCGGGGTTGTAGCCGTTATAGACCAGCGTATAGACCAGGTTGGCGCGAGCCACCGCCGTGTTGGTCGTGTGGATCGCGAACTCCGGTCCCAGTACCATCGTGCCCGGGATCGTTGCGTTCGGCGGGAAGTAGTTGAACACCGTCGGCGAGAAGTACGGCCGCTGGCCGAGATTCGCCAGGGCGCCTTCGAGACGGTTGCCATCCGTGACGCCGGACAATGCCCGGATCATGTTGGTCACCATCAGCACCGGTTCCTTCAGTTGGCCGAAGTCCGGCGCCGTCTTGGCCCCGCCGCGTGCCTCGGAGTCCAACAGGATCTGCGTGACCACCGCCTTCATGTCACCGCGAACGCCCGCCCCGTTGTTGTTGAACTTCGCCGCGACGCGCGCCACATAGGCTGGCGTCGGGTTGCCGGTGACCAGGCGCTGGATCAGCTGCTTGCTGACGAACGGTCCGGTGTTCGGATGCAAGAACACGTTACGCACCGCGGCATCGACGTCCTGCTTGGGTGTCTGGTTGGCCGGCAACACCGTGCCCGACAGCAGCGTCTTCGCATTCGGATCGTGCCCGGTCGTGGCCGTGACCGGATACGGGACCATCGGCGCGCCGTAGTAACGCGTGTTGGTCTTGGCGGGTGCGGGCCCGGCCGGGTTGGCGGCTGTCGTGTACGTGTAGCCGGTGAACACGCGAGCAAATTCCGCGATCTCGGTCTGGCCGTAGGTCGGCACCGGATTGCCCGAAGCATCCAGGATCGACGTGCCGTCGATGTTGAGCTCGTCGAGGCCGACTGAGAACAACTGCATGATTTCGCGCGCGTAGTTCTCGTTGGGTACCTTGGTACCGGCCGGACGGTCGTTGTTGACGCTGTCCAGGTAGTTGCCCATCGCCGGGTTGTAGGTGACCTTCTGCAGCAGGGTCTCGTAGTTGCCGAACGCTTCCTGGAACATCAGGTTCTGGTAGCGCGTCATGACGTGCGCCCATTCCAGATCCGGCTCGTTGGCCGATGTGACGAGGATCTGCGAGAGCGCCCACGCCACACGTTGCCGCAACTGATCGGATGCGCTGACGGCGTTGGTGAAGAAGTCGCGCTGCACGCCGACGAGGAACCGGACG
>JANMCS010000490.1:0-7016 GCA_031361405.1 Betaproteobacteria bacterium | reverse complement strand
ATCACCGAGAAATCGCGAATGCCCTCGAGCGACATCGCCAGGGTGCGCGGGATGGGCGTGGCGGTGAGCGTCAGCACATCCACCTCGGCGCGCAGTCGTTTCAGCAATTCCTTCTGCCGCACGCCGAAGCGGTGTTCCTCGTCGATGATCACGAGTCCAAGGTTCTTGAACTTGACGTCGGGCTGCAGGAGCTTGTGCGTGCCGATCACGAGATCGATGGTGCCGGCGGCGAGGCCCTCGACCGCGGCCTTGGTTTCCTTGGCCGTGCGAAAGCGCGACAGCTCGGCAATGCGCACCGGCAAATCGGAGAAGCGATCCGAGAAGGTCTGGAAATGCTGCTCGGCCAGCAGCGTGGTGGGCACCAGCAACGCCACCTGCTTGCCATCGGCCAGCGCAACGTAGGTTGCGCGCAAAGCCACCTCGGTCTTGCCGAAGCCGACGTCGCCGCAGACGAGCCGATCCATCGGGCGGCCGGCCGTCATGTCCTTGACCACGGCTTCGATGGCGGCGGCCTGGTCGCCCGTCTCCTCGAAGCCGAAGCCCTCCGCGAAGGCCTCATAGTCGTGCGGCTTGAACGCGAACGCGTGGCCCTTGCGCGCGGCGCGCTGCGCATAGATGTTGAGCAGCTCGGCGGCCGTGTCGTGCGCCTGCTCCGCGGCCTTCTTCTTGGCCTTATCCCATTGCCCGCTGCCCAGTTCGTGCAACGGCGCGGCCTCGGGCGAAGCGCCGCTGTAGCGGCTGATCAGGTGGAGGTTGGAAACGGGGACGTAGAGCTTGGCGTCGTTGGCATAGACCAGCTGCAAGAATTCGTTGGCGCCGTCGCCGAGATCGAGCGTGACCAGGCCGAGATAGCGACCGATGCCGTGCTGCTCGTGGACCACCGGATCGCCGATGCGTACCTCGGACAGGTCGCGCACCATCGCATCGACGTTGGAACGCTTGGCGGATTCGCGCGCGCTGCGGCGAACCACGCCCGCGTACAGCTCGGCTTCGGTGACGAAGGCGAGCTTCGCGCCGGCCCAGTTGAATCCGCTCATCAACGGCGCGGCGGCGAGCAGCACGCGACCGCGCGCGGCCAGGATGTCCGCGAACGATTCCACCAGCGTGGGCGTCACGCCATACTCGGCGAAGTATTGCTGCATCGTCTCGCGCCGGCCGGGGCCTTCCGCCACGATGGCCACCTTGGCCTCCGTGGCCGCCAGGAAACGCTTGAGCAGCGCCAACGGATCCGGCGCGCGGCGGTCCACCTGCACGGTGGGCAGCGCGGCGGTCGGACCCTGGCCCTCGCGCAGCATCACCAGCCGCGCGAACGGTTTGATCGCGCCGTTGAAGGCGTCCTGCGGCAGGAACAATTCGGTGGGCGGCAACAGCGGCCGCGCCTTGTCGCCGCGCAGCAGGCGATAGCGCGACTCGGTGTCCTGCCAGAAGTGATCGATGGCGCCGTCGATGTCCCCGTGCAACGCCACGATTGCAGACGGCGGCAGGTAGTCGGCCAGCGTGGCCGTGTGCTCGAAGAACAGCGGCAGGTAATACTCGATGCCGCCAGGCACGATGCCTTGCGAGATGTCCTTGTACAGCGCCGATTTCGACGGGTCGCCCTCGAACACCTCACGGAAGCGCGTGCGAAAGCGCGTGCGGCCGGCGTCGTCCAATGGAAACTCGCGCGCGGGCAGCAGGCGCACGTTCTGCACTGGATACAACGTGCGCTGCGTGTCCACATCGAAGGTCTTGATGCTTTCGATCTCGGTGTCGAAGAGATCGATGCGATAGGGCAAGGCCGAGCCCATCGGAAACAGATCGATCAGCCCGCCGCGAATACTGAACTCACCGGGCGACACCACCTGCGTCATGTGGGTGTAACCGGCGAGCGCCAATTGTGCGCGCAGCCCGTCGACATCGAGCTTTTCGCGCTGGGTAAGAAAGAACGTGAAGGCCGCGAGGTAGGACGGTGGCGCCAGCCGATACAGCGCCGTCGTGGCCGCCACGACCAGCACGTCGCATTCGCCGCGCGACGTGCGATACAGCGCCGACAGTCGCTCCGACACGAGATCCTGGTGCGGGGAGAAATGGTCGTAAGGCAGCGTCTCCCAGTCGGGCAGCAGCGCTACCCGCAATTCCGGGGCGAACCACGCGATTTCATCGGCCAGGCGCTGCGCCGATTGCGGGTCGGCGGACAGCACCGCCAGCATCCGCGACTCGGTGCTGCCCTGGCGCGCAAGCTGGGCGAGCGCCAGCGCATCGGAGGAGCCGGCGAACGGTCCCGCACTGAACTTGCGCCCGGCGTCGGGCGCGGCCTGGATCAGCGCCGGAAGCTTGGTCTTGGGGACGTCTGCAACCGCCGGTGCGGGCGTTGCGGTGGAGAGCGTATTCAAGCCGGAATTATACCGACCACGGGTGGCGCGACCTGGCAACGGAAGGCGGCTTATACTGGACACATGGCCGCAGACCGTCGAACCTCCGCTTACCTGCTGCTGACGCTGACGCCCCTTTTCTGGGCCTGCAACTGGATCATCGGACGCGGACTGGCCGTGGATATCCCGCCGATGGCCATGACGTTCTTTCGCTGGCTGTTTGCCATCATGATCCTGGCGCCGTTTGCGTGGCCGCATGTGCGTCGCGACTGGCCCGTCCTGCGCCGGAACTGGAAGACGATGCTGGTGCTGGGCGTGATCGGCGTGGGCATCCACAACACGCTGGCCTACCTCGGCCTCAACTACACGACGGCCACCAACGGCGTGATCCTCAACTCGTTCATCCCGGTGATGATCATCACGTTCTCGTGGCTGTTCCTGGGCGAGCGCCTGGCGCCCATGCAGTTGCTGGGCGTGGCGATTTCGCTCTCCGGCGTGTTGGCCATCCTGACGCAGGGCAGCCTGCAAATGCTGCTCGCATTCCGGCTCAACATCGGCGACATCTTCATCATCCTGTCGATGGCGATGTGGTCCGCGTACACCATCGGCTTGCGGTGGAAGCCCGCGGGGCTCAATGTGATGTCGTTCCTGCTGGTCGTGGCGGTCATCGGCAACATGTGCGTGCTGCCGCTGTGGATCGGCGAGATGGCGCTCGGTTACCACGTGGCGTGGTCGTGGACCAACTTCGCGGCCCTGGTGTCGGTGGGATTGTTTTCGTCGGTGCTGGCCTATCTCTTCTGGAATCGCGGCGTCGAGGTGCTGGGCGCCAGCGTGGCCGGTTTGTTCGTGCACCTGATGCCGGTGTTCGGCATCGTGCTGGCGTGGCTGTTCCTGGGCGAGAGCCTCATGCCGTTCCACATCGTCGGCATGGCGCTCATCCTGTGCGGTATCGCACTTACCAGCCGCTATGGTGGTCGCGCGCGTCGCGACGTCGAAGCGGCCGCGGCAGCGGGGACCGATTGAGCGACAACGACGAGACGATGGATGACGCCATCGGGGATCCCGCCCGCGTGGCGCTGCAGG
Source organism: Betaproteobacteria bacterium (assembly GCA_031361405.1). Lineage (GTDB taxonomy): Bacteria > Pseudomonadota > Gammaproteobacteria > Burkholderiales > Casimicrobiaceae > VBCG01. The sequence goes on along the minus strand of JANMCS010000490.1, from coordinate 3,582 downwards.
AGCGTCTGGCGGAGGTCACGCAGGAGCATCGCGATCTCGACACGGCCATCGCGCGTCTGACTGCCGATCCGGCGCAGGACGAATTGCAGTTGCGGCGGTTGAAACGCCGCAAGTTGCTGCTGAAGGACCAGATCGCGCGGCTGATGCGCCAGCTCGATCCGGATGTGCTGGCGTAAGGCAATCGCTTCGGCGCGCCCAGCATCGCTCACATCGACCAGGGAAGACCATGAATCCAGCGGCCGCGAATACCTATGACGTCACGTCGCTCAGTTGCGGCCGGGACCACACGCTCGCCTTGCTTGCCAATGGCAAGGTCATCGGATGGGGCGGGGACGGCAGCGGCAGGGTCGCGTCCGACGTGCCCGGATACTGCAGCACGTTCAAGGCTCCCACCCGCGCGGTGGAGGTCAATCTGCTGCAGCCGCTATCCGCAGTTGCGGCGGGGTATGGCGTGAGCCTTGGCATTACCGCGCGTAATGAGGTCGCCGTGTGGGGCGCGAATGTCGCGGGCATCGGCGGACGGCACGACGCCATCGCGCTGGCGACGCCGCAGTTGCTGGCGGACCTGACCGGCGTACGTACCGTCATGGCGGGCGAGTTTCTGTTCGGCGCCCTCGACCTCGCCGGCGCCGTGTACACGTGGGGACTCAACAGCGAAGGGTCGCTGGGCAGGCCGACCGATGCGATCAATGCCGGACCCGGAGCCATTCGGACACTGCCGCCGGCAAGCGGGCTGGCGCTGGGCAAGGGCTACATGCTGGCGTTGACGCGCGACCGAACCTTGTACGGTTGGGGCACCAATGCCGCCGGCCAACTCGGCCTCGGGCACCTGAAGTCGGTTGCGACGCCGACGCCTTTGCGCGGGCGCGACGAGATCCGCGCAGTGGCGGCCGGCGCCACCCACACCATCGCGGTGACGACCAAGGGCAAGGTGCTGGCCTGGGGCAGTAATCACCACGGTCAACTCGGTCGCCCTGAACTCGCATATGCAACCGTCCCGATGTCGGTCACGTTGCCTGAGGCCGCAAAGTCCGTCGCCGCGGGCATGCACTTCTCGCTGGCGCTCGCCGAATCCGGGAACGTCTATGCGTGGGGCTGGAATGGCCACGGTCAACTTGGATTGAACGACAGTACGGACCGTCGCACGGCCACGCGCGTTCCCGGCCTCGAGCGCGTCCGGGCCATCGCCGCAGGCGAGACGCACGCTGCGGCATTGACCGCCGACGCGTTGCTTGGCTGGGGCAGCAACGCCACGGGCCAGATCGGCACGGCGGGACACAAGCAGTTGCGGCCGGCGCCGTTCTTCGTGCTGGCAATGGCGTAATGGAGACGAACATGTCCAAAACCGATACGAACGATTATTCCCGGCGCGATTTTCTGCGGCTGGGTTGGACCGTCGCTGCCGGCGTGGCGCTGCCGCCCGCGCTATACGGTTGCGGCGGCGGCGGCGATTCGGGCACGCCCGTGCCGACCGAAACTTTTGTCGAGCCGCAAGTGCTCGCATCGATCAAGGGCCGGCTCGACGTGACGATGCATGTCGCGTATCTGAAAACGACACTCGATGGCAAGGAAGTCAACTTGCGCAGCATGTTCGGCAGCATTCCCGCGCCGACGCTGCGCGTGAATGTCGGGGATACGCTCCGAATCCTGGTGGACAATCGGCTGCCGCCCAACAAGGAAAGCGGATTCGGACCGGTCAAGCACCTGCGCTACCCCAACAGCATGAATCTGCATACGCATGGACTCCACGTCACCCCCGGCCTGGTGTCGGAGAACCCCAAAGTCTATGGCGATTACGTGGTGGACGACCCGGACCTGGGCATCAAGCCCGGAACCACCCGCCAGCACGAATACGCGATCCGCCCGGACCACCCACCGGGAGCGTACTGGTATCACCCGCATCTGCACGGGTCGACTGCTATGCAGATCGGCAGTGGCATGGCCGGCACGATATTGATCAAGGGCGCGATTGATCAGGTCCCTGAAATTGCTGCCGCGCAGGAGCGCGTATTCGTGTTTCAGGCCCCCATATTCGATACGACGGGTACGCTCGAATCCTTTTCGCAGGTGGCCGACAACGGGGGGATTGCCGCGCCGAACGCATCGGTTCCAACCGGTGAGCCGCCGTTCCTGATCAATGGCGTGCGGCGTCCGCGCCTGCTCATGCGTCGCGGTGAGGTGCAGAACTGGCATTTCGTCAACACGGCGATTTTCAAGTTTCTGAACCTGAGCCTCGACGGCCATCCTCTCAACATCTACAGCCTCGATGGCAATACGCTCAGCCAATTGAAACCGGTTGGTCCGATCACGCCCGACCCCACCTCCTTCAGGACGGAAGGGATCGTGCTGGCGCCAGGAAATCGCGCCAGCGTCCTGGTCAAGGCCGGCGCGCCGGGAACTTATCTGCTGCGCACGTTGAATGTTCTGGTCGGCGACTCGGGGAAAGTCCCGGCCCCGCCTACGTACATCACGGGTGCGGGACTGCTGGAAGACATCGTTGCCGAGGTGGTGGTCATCGACGACCCCAAGCCGATGAATTTGCCGCTCGGCACGCTGCCGGTACCCGCGGCTCTGGCACCCATCACCGATCAGGAACTGGCGGCTGCCGGCGGACTCAAGCGCATGATCGTGTTTCGGGCCGTTGACAATCCCGACCCCAACGCCAGCTTTCAAGGTCTTCCCGTCAAACTGCCGATCACACTGCCACCGGCCAGTGACATTGTTCATCCCGGTGCCGAACTGAACGACTGGATCTATCAGCAGGACAATACGCCGCTTGCCAACACGGTACTCGGGGTCGGCAACGGCAGCATGCTGGCGTCACCCAATCCGGTCCCGCCGGGCGAGCTGACGGAAATCATTCCCTTCCAGTCGACCCGGGCGAGCAAGCAGATCGTGCCCCTCGGCAGCGTCGAGGAGTGGACGGTCTTCAACATGAACTTCATCAAGCACCCGTTTCACATCCACGTCAATCCATGCTGGGTGGTAAGAATCAACGACAAGCCGATCGATCCCTACTGGGCCGACACGATCGCGTTGCCATCGGGCACGGCGAAGAATCCGGGATCGGTCACGTTTCGTTCGCGCTTCATCGACTTCAAGGGCGCGTACGTCATGCATTGCCACATGCTGGCACACGAAGACATGGGGATGATGCAGACAGTCGAGGTGGTTTAGTCAACTCCGCGCGCGCAGCGTGTGCTACGGGATGCCTGCGTTCCCACGTTGCCCGGATTGCATCAGGCGTGCGCGCGAGGCTGAAGCCTCGCCTCCATTCTGCCGCTACTTGCCGGTGGCCACGCGCCCGTACATGTCGTCGAAGCGCACGATGTCGTCTTCCTCGATGTAGTTGCCGCACGCCACTTCGATGATCGCCAGCACGTCGGTGCCGCGATTGGCGAGCCGGTGCCTGGTCTCCACCGGAATGAACGTCGATTCGCCCGCGGGAACGTCGAATTCGCGCTCGCCGCAGGTCACGCGCGCGATGCCGCGCACGACCACCCAGTGCTCGGTGCGCTGGTGATGCATCTGCAGCGACAACGACGCGCCGGGTTTAACCTCGATGCGCTTGATCTTGAAACC
>JANMCS010000484.1:0-4039 GCA_031361405.1 Betaproteobacteria bacterium | reverse complement strand
GCGCCCTGCGCCTGCGCGGTCGGCACGAAATCGTGACCATCGAATTTTTCACCGGCAAGCGCCACAAACAGATCGCCGGGCTGCAGCGCACGGCTGTCGGTGGTGACGCGTGCAAAGTCCACCGAATGCCCGACCAGCTGGCCGGCAACGGCGCGGGCGGCGCTGGCCGTGTCCATCATGCGCCGTTCCATCGGGCCAGTGCCGCGGCCGCTTCGTCCGCATCGGAAAACGGCGTGCGAACCCCGTTGCGTTCCTGATACGTTTCGTGACCCTTGCCGGCGATCAGGACGAGGTCCCGCGCGGTGGCCGTCGCGATGGTCGTGTGAATGGCCTTGGCGCGATCGGGTTCCAGCACCCAGCGCCGGTTTCCGGTTTCGCGAATGCCCTTGACGATGCCGGAGGCGATTTCCGCCGGATCCTCGCTGCGCGGATTGTCGCTCGTCACCACCACGCGCGCTGCCAGCCGGGCCGCGATGCGCCCCATTTCCGGCCGCTTGCCCGGATCGCGATCGCCACCGCAGCCGAAAACGCAGATGAGTTCGCCGGCACCGGTGACCGCCGGGCGCAACGCGATCAGCGCCTTGTCCAGCGCGTCCGGCGTATGTGCGTAATCGATGACGACGAGCGGCTTGCCGTTGCCCCCGAGGCGCTGCATGCGCCCCGGCGGTGGCGTCAGTGTCGCCATCGCCTTGGTCGCGACATCGAGCGGAATGTCGCTGGCCAGAAGCACCGCCAGCACGCCGAGCAGGTTCGAGGCATTGAAGGCACCCACGACCGGCGCCGCGACCACGGTGCGGCCCCACGGCGTGGTGACTTCCAGCAGCAGACCCGCCGTGTCCATCGTCATCGCCGTCGCGGCGACGTCGGCCGTGCCCATGCCGTAGGTCAGCACACGCTGGCCCCGCGCGCGCGCCGCGTCGATCAGGCTTTGTCCGAACGCATCGTCGGCGTTGATGACGACGCTGGCCAGGCCGGGCCATGCGAACAGGCGCGCCTTCGCGGCGCCGTAGGCGGCCATCGTGCCGTGGTAATCGAGGTGATCACGCGACAGGTTGGTGAATAGCGCAACGTCGAACTTGACGCCGTTGACGCGGCCCTGCTCCAGGCCGTGCGACGACACTTCCATCGCGACCGAGGTGGCGCCGGCCGCACGAAATTGCGCCAGCAATTCATGCAGCATCGTCACCTCGGTGGTGGTGTGCGTCGCCGGCGCCAATGCGCCGACAAGCCCGTTACCGAGCGTGCCCAGCACGGCGGTACGGCGCCCGCATGCCTCCATGGACTGCGCAATCCAGTGCGCGCTAGACGTCTTGCCGTTGGTGCCCGTCACCGCGGTCATCCACAACGACCGCGACGGATTGCCATAGATGAAATCGGCGATGCTGCCCAGCCGGTGCTGCAGGCGGTCGACGCCGACATTCGGCGCGGTCCACTCGTCGCGCCACCGGAAATTGCTCGAATCCCACAGGACCGCCGACGCGCCGCGCGTCAGCGCATCAGGAATGTAGGCGCGGCCGTCGAAGTGCAGCCCGGGATATGCAGCGAAGGCGACACCCGGCTCCACGCGGCGACTGTCGGCCGTGATGCGCCGGGGAAATGCAGCCAGGCGCGCAAGCAGCGCGGGCACGTCGAGGATGTCCTGCGTGTCGGCCATCGCGACGGCCATCACGTTTCTTCCCGGATCGTGGCACTGTCGAGCGGGAGGATGACATTGTTCACCGGCGCATCGGTGGGGATGCCGAGCGTACGCAGCGCCGCCCCGATCACGTTCGAGAACACGGGCGCCGCCACGTCGCCGCCGTAATACTGGCCGGCCGCAGGTTCGTCGATCATCACCGCCACGATGAGACGGGGATTGGAAGCGGGGGCAAAGCCGACGAACGACGCGATGTAGCGATTGGAGTACCCGCGACCTTCGACCTTGTGCGCGGTGCCGGTCTTGCCCGCCACGCGATACCCGACCACCTGCGCCTTCGGTGCGGTGCCGCCTGGCAGCGTGGCGAGCTCGAGCATGTGCCGCACGACCCGCGCCGTTTCGGGTTTCAGCGTCTGCCTTCCGGCGACGTGGCCCTCGGTCTTGAACAGCGTGGCCTGCTTCACCTCGCCGTCGGTGGCAAACATCGTGTACGCGCGCGCCAGCTGCACCAGGTTGACCGAGATGCCGTGCCCGTAGGACATCGTGGCCTGCTCGATCGGCTTCCACGTCTTGGCTGCGCGCAGGCGTCCGCCCACCTCGCCGGGAAAGCCGGTCTTGGGTGTGGTGCCGAAGCCCGCTTCGGAAAACATCGTCCACAGCGTTTCGGCCGGCAGGCCGAGCGCAATCTTGGCCGCACCCACGTTGGACGATTTCTGAATGACCTGCTCAACCGTCAATGCGCCCTGCGGATGGGCATCGTGGATCGTCTGCGAGCCGATGGTGAGCGAGCCCGGCGCCGTCTGGATGATCGTGTCCGGACGCACGCGGCCCGCTTCGAGCGCTGCGGCGATCGTGAACGGCTTCATCGTCGAGCCGGGCTCGAACACGTCCGTCAACGCGCGATTGCGCATGCGCTCGCGGGCTACCTTGTCACGCCGATTGGGGTTGTACGTGGGCCAGTTGGCCAGTGCCAGGATTTCGCCGGTGGCGACGTCGAGCACCACCACGCCACCCGCCTTGGCCTTGTGCAAATCGATCGCCGCCTTCAGCTCGCGAAACGCGAGGTACTGCAGCCGCGTGTCGATGGCCAGCGCCAGGTCGCGGCCCGCCTGCGGTGGCTTCACCGCGGCGACGTCCTCCACCGCTTCACTGCGCCGGTTGATGATCACGCGGCGGCTGCCGGGAATGCCGGCCAGCCACGGCTGCTGGGCCAGTTCGATCCCTTCCTGGCCCGCATCGTGGTCGCCGGTGAACCCGATGATGTGCGCGGTGACTTCGCCACCCGGATAGAAGCGGCGATACTCGTTCTGGTCGTTCAGGCCGCGGATACGCAGCGCCATCACGCGGGCGGCGGCCTCGGGCGCGATCTGCCGCGCGATGAACGCGAAGTCCTCGTTCGCCTTGAGCCGTGCCGTGATCTGTTGCGGCGTCGTGTCGAGAATGCGCGCCAGCTCGGCCATCGCCTCGGGCGAGGCGCTGAACTTGTCCGGGAACGCCCATAGCGACTTGACGGGTGTCGACAGCGCCAGGGCATCGCCGAAGCGGTCGACGATGCGACCGCGATGCGCCGCCACCTCGAGTTCGCGGGAGTGGCGCGCGCTGCCTTGCGACTGCAGGAACTCGTTGTCGATCCACGCGAGGTAGACGCAACGACCGGCGAGGCCGACGAGCATCAGCGCGAGCACGCCAAACATGAGCGGTGAGCGCAGGCGCGGCAGCGCGAGCGGCGCACTGTCGGCATGGCGCCGCCGGGTGGCGCGCGTGGCCGCAGCCTTCATGGCCGCACCGCCGTCCGCGGCCCGACGCCGACGACCTCGGTGCGCGCCGATGTGGGTAACTGCATCCGCAGCGTTTCCCGCGCCACCTTTTCCACGCGCGCGGGCATGCCCCACGTCGACTGTTCGAGCTGAAGTTGCCCGAATTCGGTCTCGAAATTGCGGGCGGTGGCCTGTGCCCGTTCGAGTTCGATGAAGAGCTGCCGCGATTGATGGCGGGAGGTGACCAGTGACAGCGCGCAGACGATCAGCAGGCCCAGCAACACGAGGTTGATGCGCGTCATGCCGCCATTCCCTCGACCATGCCGCGCGGCCAGTCGGCCGGCAATGCATGTGCCGTGCGCTGCGCCACGCGCAGCACCGCGCTGCGCGCACGCGGATTGCGCGCCACTTCGTCGGCGCCGGGCTTGATCGCGCGGCCGACGGGCAGCAGCGCGACCGGCGGCAGTTGCGCGGTGGCGATGGCCAGCCGCGACGTCGCGGCATCGCCGCCGAAGGGCTGCGATGCCCGCGCGATGAAACGCTTGACGATGCGATCCTCCAGCGAATGGAAACTGATCACGGCGAGCCGTCCCTCCGAGCGCAGCAGCGACACCGCCCGCGGCAGCGTCGCCTGCAACTCAGACAA
>JANMCS010000467.1:0-1087 GCA_031361405.1 Betaproteobacteria bacterium | reverse complement strand
CGCTCGAGCAGGCTGGCGATCACGGCGGCGCCCAGCTCGGGCGCGGCAGACTTGGACAGGCTGCCACCAAACTTGCCGACGGCAGTGCGGGCGGCGGCGACGATGACGATATCGGTACTCATGAAAGGTCTCCTGGTGCGGTGAGGGGTACTGCGACGAGTGGAAAGTGGGCGTCGTGAATCAGGCCTTGGCGCGCACGTAGCGGCCCGGCGCCGGCTCGATGGCCTTGTGCGTGCGGCTGCCGGGTGCCTTGGCCGCGGCAATCTGCTTGCCGCCATGAGAGGCCAGCCAGCCCGACCAATCCGTCCACCAGCTGCCCGGGTGTTCGGTGGCGCCTGCGAACCATTTGTCGGCGGATTCCGGCAAGGTGGCGTTGGTCCAGTAGCTGCGCTTGTTCTTGCTCGCGGGGTTGATCACGCCGGCAATGTGGCCCGAGGCTCCGAGCACGAAGCGGCGCTTGCCCTTGAGCACGCGGGTGGAGGCGAAGGCGCCCGTCCACGGCACGATGTGATCTTCGCGCGAGCCGTAGATGTAGGTGGCGGCTTCGATGCTGCCGAGGTCGACCTTCTCGCCACACACGGTGAGCGCGCCCGGCTTGCGCAGCTTGTTTTCGAGGTAGGTGTTGCGCAGGTACCAGCAGTACATCGGGCCCGGCAGGTTGGTGGAATCGCCGTTCCAGTAGAGCAGGTCGAACGGCGGCGGCGCTTCGCCCTTGAGGTAGTTGCCCACCACGTAGTTCCACACCAGATCGTTGGGCCGCAGGAAGCTGAACACGGTGGCCAGCTCCTTGCCCTTGAGCATGCCGGGGCCACTGGGCGCCTGGGCGCCGATGGTCATCTCGCGCAGCTTCACCGAGTTTTCGTCGACGAAGATATCGAGCACGCCGGTATCGGCAAAATCGAGCAGCGTGGTGAGCAGGGTGAGCGATTTGACCGGATGCTCGCCACGCGCGGCCAGCACCGCCAGCGCGGTGGACAGGATCGTGCCGCCGACGCAGAAACCGAGCGCATTGACGGTATCGGACTTGGTGATCTCGCGCACCACCTCGATGGCTTCGATGGGGCCGCTCTCGATGTAGTCGTCCCAG
>JANMCS010000463.1:0-7818 GCA_031361405.1 Betaproteobacteria bacterium | reverse complement strand
GCCTTGGCAGCGGGGCGTCGCGGACGTGGAAGGGCTCGATTGTAAACCGCACTGCCGCGCCGCATTGACAGGACCACGCCCCAACGCCTAGATTCCATGGTCTGCATCCTCATTTCCGGAGATTCCGTCATGCGCTACATCGTTGCCGCATCCCTCTGTGCCACCGTCTTCGGCCTGGCTGCCCCCGTCGCCGCGCAGGAAACCAAGGTCGCCATCGGCATTTCCGGCTGGACCGGCTTTGCGCCGCTCACGCTTGCCAAGGAAGCCGGCATCTACAAGAAGAATGGGCTGGACGTCTCGATCAAGAAGATCCCGCAGAAGGATCGCCACCTCGCGATCGCCTCCGGTGACGTGCAATGCGCCGCCACCACGGTCGAGACCTATATCGTGTGGAATGCCAACGGCGTGCCGATCACGCAGTTGGTGCAACTCGACAAGTCCTTTGGCGCGGACGGCCTGGCCGTGCGTGGCAACGTGGCCAAGGTGGCTGACCTCAAGGGCAAGACCATCGGCGTGGATGCACCGGGTACGTCACCGTACTTCGGCCTCGCGTGGATCCTGAAAAAGAACGGCATGACAATGAAGGATGTGACGGTGGCCACGATGAGCCCGCAGGCCGCCGCCACGGCCTTCATCGCCGGCCAGAATGATGGCGCGATGACGTATGAGCCGTACCTGTCCGGCGTGCGGGACAAGCCCGACTCGGGCAAGATCATCGCCACCACGCTCGACTATCCGATGGTGATGGATACCTTCGGCTGCACGCCGGCGTTCATCAAGGCCAACCCCAAGGCGGCCAAGGCGCTGGTCGACAGCTACTTCGAAGCCGTGGAAATGATCAAGAAGGACCCGGCCAAGAGCTACGAAATCATGGGTGCGGACGTCAAGCAGACCGGCGAACAGTTCGGCAAGTCCGCCGCCTACCTGCGCTGGCAGGACAAGGCCGCCAACCAGACGTTCTTCGCCGGTGAGTTCCAGAAATTCAGCGCCGAAGCGGCCGACCTGTTGCTCGAGCTTGGCATCATCAAGCAGAAGCCCGACGTGACCACGCTGGTGGATACGTCGTTCATCAAATAGCCTGCCGGCATGGGGTGTTCGCGCGCTGCGCCACCACCGGCGCGCGCGCCGTTCGTCGCCTCGGCGCCCGTCGGTGACACCGCTCAAAGCCATCCCGGCGGGCCGACGCGTTGCCTACGGCATCGCGTTCTTCGTCGTGTTCGTGGCGCTGTGGAGCCTCGCCACGTTCGGCGGCTTCGTGTCGAAGACGTTTCTTGCCGATCCGCTGACGATGGCGCACGAGGGTTGGCTGCTCTTCACCGTGCACGGCTTTGCCAAGGACATCGGCATGACCGTGTGGCGCGTGTTCGGCGGCTTCGTGCTGGCCACCATCGTCGCGGTGCCGCTCGGCATCGCGATGGGCGCCTACAAGCCGATCGAGGCGTTCTTCGAGCCTTTCGTGTCGTTCGCGCGCTACCTGCCCGCCTCAGCATTCATTCCGCTGTTGATCCTGTGGGCCGGCATCGGCGAGATGCAGAAGCTGCTGGTCATTTTCATCGGCTCGTTCTTCCAGGTGGTGCTGATGGTGGCGGTCACCGTCGGGGCCACGCGGCGTGATCTCGTCGAGGCGGCGTATACGCTCGGCGCCAATGCGTCGGGCGTGGTGCGGCGCGTGCTGCTGCCCTCGTCGGCGCCGGCGATTGCGGAGACGTTGCGCCTGGTGCTCGGCTGGGCGTGGACGTATGTGATCGTGGCCGAGTTGATCGGCGCGTCGTCCGGTATCGGGCACATGATCACGGATTCGCAGGCGCTGCTCAACACGGGGCAGATCATCTTCGGCATCATCGTGATCGGCGTCATCGGCCTTATCTCCGACTACATGTTCAAGTGGGTCAACCAGCGGCTGTTTCCATGGGCGCTGGTCTAGCGTGAGCAAGCTCGCCATCGAAGGCGTGGGCCGTGTGTTTCCCGGCGTGCGCGGCGGTGCGCCCACGGCGGCGCTGCAGCCCACGTCACTCGCCGTGGCCGACAACGATTTCATCACCATTCTCGGGCCATCCGGTTGCGGCAAGTCCACGCTGCTGCGCATCGTGGCCGGCCTCGACGTGCCCACGTCCGGGCGCGTGCTGCTCGATGGCGCCGCAGTGGCGGGACCGGGCGCCGACCGCGGCATGGTGTTCCAGAGTTACACGCTGTTTCCGTGGCTCACCATTCGCGAGAACGTCTGCTTCGGCCTGCGCGAGCGCAACGTCGGTCGCGCGGAACAGGATGAGCGCGCGACGTACTGGCTGGCCAAGGTGGGGCTCACCGGCTTCGAACATCACTATCCGAAGCAGCTTTCCGGCGGCATGCAGCAACGCACGGCCATTGCCCGCGCGCTGGCCAACGATCCCAAGATCCTGCTGCTGGACGAACCCTTCGGCGCGCTCGACAACCAGACGCGTTCACTGATGCAGGAGTTGCTGCTGGCGATCTGGGAAACCGATCGCAAGACGATCCTGTTCGTCACGCACGACATCGAGGAGGCCATCTTCATGGCCAATCGCGTCGTCGTGATGAGCGCACGTCCGGGCCGCATCAAGGCCGAGGTGACCGTGAAGCTGCCGCATCCGCGCCACTACACGGTGAAGACCACGCCGGAGTTCTCCGCGCTGAAGGCGCAGCTTACCGAGGAGATCCGGGTCGAAGCGCTCAAGGTGGCGTGAATGATCAAGGTCAAAGCCCGACCCATCATCGCCCTTCGGCCGCCATTTCGGTGCCCCGATCCCAAGTCCGGGAGCGGCGCAGTTCTGCGGGCAGCGTCAGCATGGCAGGTGTAACGCATCTACTGGACAGGCGCTGCAAATTCGCGCAGCGCTTCGCGGTTGATCTCGATACCCAGCCCCGGCCCGTCGGGAATCTGCACGACGCCGCGAACATGTTCGATGGGACGCGTGAGCACCGCCTGCCGGAACGGATGTTCCGAGCGATCGAACTCCAGCAGCGGTTCGCGCGGGGTGCGCCGCAGCGGCGAGTGCGGCAACACGGCGAGCAGCTGCAGCGACGCGGCCAGCGCGATACCCGTGCCCCACACGTGCGGGACGTAGCGTACGCCGAAGGCCGCCGCCATGTCGGCAATCTTCTTGCACTCGGAAATGCCGCCGGCCGCGCAGGTGTCGGGCTGGATGATATCCATCGACTGCGTGGTGAGGACGTCGCGGAAACCCCAGCGCGTGAATTCACATTCGCCACCGGCGACCGGAATGGATTGTCCGCGCCGCACGTCGCGATAGCTGGCGAGATCCTCGGGGATCACCGGCTCCTCGAACCAGTCGATGCCCTGGTCGGCCACCGCACGGCCCAGCGCGATGGCTTCCACCGCGTCGTAGCCATGATTGGCGTCCAGCATCAGGCGCGGCTTCGGACCCACCTTGCGCCGCACGGCGCGAATCAACGCCGCATCGGCATCGACATCGAAACCGATCTTCAGCTTGACGGCGTGAAAGCCCTGCTCCACGTAGCCCGCGACCTCGTCGACGACATACTCGAGCGGATCGCCGTGCTCGACGCGATACGTACCTGTGGCATAGGCGCGCACCGCGGTACGCAGCGGGCCGCCCAGCAGGCGATGCACGGGCACGCCGAAATGCTTGCCCTTGAGATCCCAGAGCGCGATGTCCACGCCCGACAACGCGCAAATGGGGAGGCCCTTCTGGCCCTGGTCGCGATACGCCCCGTAGAGATCCTGCCAGATGGTCTCGGTGTTGAGCGCGTCGACGCCAATGAGCCGCCGTGCATAAGCCGAGACGATCGCTGCATTGAGCGGGGCGGGACCAAAGCATTCGCCCCATCCCGACGTGCCGTCATCGGCCACGATCTCGACCAGGCAGGCGGTACGCACGCTCGTGCCATTGAACGACCAATGGAAGGGCTCGGTCAGCGGCGCCTCGAGCACGTATACACGTACATCGGCGATCTTCATGCGCGTGGGGGGATCAAGGCCAGGTGGATGTCGGGAGGGTGAAAACGGGCAGATTCAACGCAACAACATCAGTACCGCCCGCCGTTCCTTTGCCACCGCCATGCATCGGAGCAAATGGCATCGAGGTCGCGCGTGGCCTTCCAGCCCAACAGCTTCTCGGCGCGCTGCGGATCGGCGTAGTAACTGGCGACGTCGCCCGGACGCCGCGGCGCCATCGCGCGTGCAATCGTGCGGCCACAGGCACGCTCGAACGCGGTGACCACTTCCAGCACCGAGTTGCCGCGACCCGCGCCGAGATTCAGCGTGACCGCGCCGTGATTCTTGCCGAGGTAGCGCAGCGCGGCAACGTGGCCCTGGGCGAGGTCCTGCACATGCAGGTAATCGCGGATGCCGGTGCCGTCGGGCGTAGGCCAGTCGCTGCCGTAGATCGCAAGATCGGCAAGCTCGCCGCCCGCGATCTTGCACAGCAGCGGGACGAGATTGTTGGGGCGACCGCGCGCCGCCTCGCCGAGCATGCCCGAGGCGTGCGCGCCGGCGGGATTGAAGTAACGCAGGATGGCGATGCGCCAGTTGGGATTGGCATGCGCCAGATCGCGCAGGAAATCCTCGACCACGCGCTTTGTGCGCCCATAGACGCTGTGTGGGCGCAGCGCTGCATCCTCGGCCACCGGCAGGTCGCTCGGCTGGCCATACACGGTGGCCGACGAGCTGAACACGATGGTGGCCACGCCGGCCTCGCCCATCACCTCGACCAGCGTGATCGCGCCGCCCACATTGACCTCGTAGTAGGCCAGCGGACGTTCCTCGGATTCGCCCACCGCCTTCAGGCCGGCACAGTGGACCACGGCGGCGATCGGGTGGTCATGGAACGCGGCGCGCAAGGCGACATCGTCACGCACGTCCGCCTGGATGCAGGCGATCGGACGGCCGGCCAGCGATTGCAGCCGCGGCATGACCGCCGGCGTGCTGTTGGAGAAGTTGTCGAGCACCACGGGCGCATAGCCGGCCTGCGCCAGCTCCACGACGATGTGCGATCCGACGTAGCCCGCGCCGCCTGTTACGAGTACCGATTCAGTCATTGCCGCGCCGTCGCTGGAAAGCGCTAGATGCTACACGAGCGAATGCCGCGCGCAAATGAAAACGCCGGACGGAAGTCCGGCGTTTCAAATAAGCGCTTCAACCTGCCGCCTCAACGTACCGCTGTAGGCGAGGCTTTAGCCTCGCGGGTACGACGGTCGCTGTCCATGTTCCTGCGAGGCTGAAGCCTCGCCTACAGGTTGCACGGGTAGCGCAGGTAGTTGCGTGGGTAGCGCAGGTTGCCCTGCCGTTACGCCTCGGTCGTGCCTTCCGGCGCGGCTTCGGCGTTGGGACGGTCCATCAGCTCGACAAACGCCATCGGCGCTGCATCGCCCTGCCGGAAACCGAACTTCAGGATGCGCAGGTAACCACCCGGGCGGCCCTGGTAACGCGGACCCAGCTCGTTGAAGAGCTTGGTGACGATGTCGCGGTCGCGCAGGCGGTCGAACGCCAGGCGGCGATTGGCCACCGTAGGGTTCTTGGCCAGCGTGATCAGCGGCTCGGCGACGCGACGCAGTTCCTTGGCCTTCGGCAGCGTGGTCTTGATGGCCTCGTGCAGAAACAGCGAATTGGTCATGTTGCGCAGCATCGCCAGGCGATGGCTGCTGGTGCGGTTCAGTTTCCGCAGTCCGTGACGATGTCTCATGATTCAGATTCCTTGCTTTACGGTGGCGCAGCTTTTCACCGCGCTCGATTCTTTTTCTATTGAAATTCCGCTTACGGGCGATCAAGCCCGGCCGGCGGCCAGTTTTCGAGCTTCATGCCGAGCGAGAGCCCGCGCGAAGCCAGCACTTCCTTGATTTCGTTCAGCGACTTCCGACCCAGGTTGGGGGTCTTCAGCAGCTCGGTTTCCGTGCGCTGGATGAGATCACCGATGTAATAGATGTTCTCGGCCTTGAGGCAGTTGGCCGAACGCACCGTGAGTTCGAGATCATCGACCGGACGCAGCAGGATCGGATCGACCTGCGGCGAGCTACGCTCGGTGGCGGGTGTATCCGTGCCCTTCAGGTCGGCGAACACCGACAGCTGCTCGACCAGCACCGACGCGGCGTAACGCACGGCCTGCTCGGGCTCGACGACACCGTTGGTCTCGATGTCGAGGACCAGCTTGTCGAGATCGGTGCGCTGTTCGACACGGGCCGACTCCACGGCGTAGCTCACGCGACGCACGGGCGAAAACGAGGCATCGAGCAGGATGGCGCCGATGGTGCGGCCACCTTCAGGTTTGACGCGTGCCGTGGCCGGTTGATAGCCGCGGCCCTTCTCGACCCGGATTTCCATCTCGAGCTTGCCACCGGCGGTCAAATGCGCGATGACGTGTTCGGGATTGATGATCTCGACATCGTGATTCGGCTCGATGTCCGCGGCCGTGACGACACCTTCGCCCGACTTGGCGAGGCGAAGCATGACGTGGTCGCGGTTGTGCAGCTTCAGCACGACGCCCTTCAGGTTCAGCAGGACATCGACGACGTCTTCCTGCACGCCGTCGAGCGCCGAGTATTCATGCAATACGCCGGTGATCTTGACTTCGGTGGGAGCGTAGCCGGGCATCGACGACAACAGCACGCGCCGCAACGCGTTGCCCAACGTATGACCATAACCACGCTCGAACGGCTCCATCACCACCTTGGCGTGGAACGGCGACGTCGATTGCACGTCGATGATGCGCGGTTTCAACAGAACATTGCTCTGCATGCGAAATCCTCTTGCGAATCCGGAGGGGGCGCCGGAATTGCGCGACAGCCTTGGTGCCGTTTACTTCGAATACAGTTCGACGACCAGGCTTTCGTTGATGTCCTGGCCGAATTCGGAACGCTCGGGCGCGCCCTTGAAGGTGCCGCTCATCTTCTTGGCGTCGACTTCGACCCAGGAAGGAAGGCCGACCTTTTCGGCGAGTTGCAGTGAGTCCACGATCCGGAGCTGCGCCTTCGATTTGTCGGTGACGCTGACCACATCGCCGGCCTTGAGCAGCGCGGACGGCACGTTCAGCGAACGACCGTTGACCATGATCGAGCAATGCGTGACCAGCTGGCGGGCCTCGGCGCGCGTGGAGCCGATGCCCATCCGGTAGACCACGTTGTCGAGACGGGACTCGAGCAACTGCAACAGGTTGGTGCCGGTGGAGCCCTTGCGCCGCTGCGCTTCGGCGAAGTAACGACGGAATTGCCGCTCGAGAAGACCGTACATGCGACGGAGCTTCTGCTTCTCGCGCAACTGG
This sequence comes from Betaproteobacteria bacterium, assembly GCA_031361405.1. Taxonomy (GTDB): domain Bacteria; phylum Pseudomonadota; class Gammaproteobacteria; order Burkholderiales; family Casimicrobiaceae; genus VBCG01. Next base: position 565 of record JANMCS010000463.1, on the reverse strand, counting down.
TTGCCGTAATCCGACATACGCATGCCGGACTTCACGCCGTGCTGGCCGGGTTTGGTTTCCAGTTTGCACTTGGAGTCGAGCGATCGACGCGCGCTTTTCAGGAAAAGGTCAGTGCCTTCCCGTCGCGCCAGCTTGCATTTGGGTCCGAGATATCGAGCCAATTTGCTATCCTAAGTTGCCATGATTGAAATGTGTGTAGGCGAGGCTGTAGGCGAGGCTTCAGCCTCGCTCCAACCAATGTTCAAATACGCCGACGCTTGGGCGGCCGGCATCCGTTGTGCGGCACCGGCGTGACGTCGGTGATGCTCGAGATCTTCATGCCCAGCGCGTTGAGCGCCCGAACGGCCGATTCGCGTCCCGGGCCGGGGCCCTTGATGCGCACTTCAAGGTTCTTGACGCCGCATTCCGCGGCGGCGCGACCGGCGGCTTCAGCCGCGACCTGCGCCGCAAACGGAGTCGACTTGCGCGAACCCTTGAAGCCCGCGCCGCCGGACGTTGCCCAGGAAAGCGCATTGCCCTGGCGGTCGGTGATCGTGATGATCGTGTTGTTGAAGGACGCGTGGAT
>JANMCS010000401.1:0-4024 GCA_031361405.1 Betaproteobacteria bacterium | reverse complement strand
GTTGTGATACTCGATACCAATGCGCTGTCCGCGTTTGTCGACGGCGATCCCGCGATAGGCGAGGTCATGCGCCAGCAGGCACGCGCCAGCATACCGGTCATCGTGCTCGGCGAATTTCGCTTTGGCATTGCGCAATCGAGGCACCGCGAAACGTATGAGCAGTGGTTGCAGGCGCAGTTGCGGCACTTTGACGTGTTGCCCGTCACCGACGAAACCGCCATTGCGTACGCTGCGTTGCGCGTAACACTCAAAAAGAATGGCACACCCATTCCCGCGAACGACGCGTGGATCGCGGCGCTTGCACTGCAACACCGGTTGCCGGTGCTCAGCCGCGATCAACATTTTGAAGCGGTTCCACAAATCAGGCGGCAGGGCTGGTAGACGGCCCGCCCGCGTTGCTTCTTTTTGTTGTACGAGCACGGAAGCTCATTCCATGGGCCTCGCGGCGCAGTAGAATAAATCTTCACCGAAAGAGCGCCCGTGCCCGACGATCCCCAACTAGAAGCACTGAAGCTGCCGCCCCATTCGCTCGAGGCCGAGCAGTCGATCCTGGGCGGTCTGCTGCTCGACAACGAAGCCGCCGATCGCATCGGCGATGTCGTGTACGAGAGCGATTTCTACAGCGAGGCCCACCGCCTCATCTATCGCGAAATCGCGCTGCTGGGAAGTGAGGGCAAGCCGGTCGACGTGATCACCCTGTCCGAGGCCTTGAGTTCCATCGAGAAGCTCGACTACGTTGGCGGTCTCGCCTATCTGGGTGCGCTGGTGCAGAACGTCCCCACCGCCGCCAATATCCGGCATTACGCGCAGATTGTGCGCGAGCGGTCGATCTTGCGGCAGTTGGCGGCAACTGCCGGGGAAATTGCGGACTCCGCGTTCAACCCGATGGGGCGGAATGCCAAGACTGTCTTGGATGAAGCCGAGGCGAAAGTCCTGCACATCGCGGAGCAGGGCTCGCGCGGGGCGCAGAATTTCCAGGCGCTGTCGACGTTGCTGCCGGCGGTGGTCGATCGGATCGAGGCGCTGTTCAATCGCGATGATCCGTCGGATGTGACGGGGGTTGCGACCGGGTTTACCGATCTGGATCGGATGACGTCCGGGTTGCAGGCTGGGGATCTGGTGATTGTGGCGGGACGGCCGTCGATGGGCAAAGCACAACCGCTCAACGCGCGTGTTCGTACGGCGCGCGGCTGGAAGCCGATGGGAGAATTGGTCGTCGGCGAAGCGCTGGCCTCGATCGACGGCAAGCCTTCGGTGGTCAGCGGCATCTTTCCGCAGGGCCAGCGGCAGGTTTATCGCGTGACGTTTTCCGATGGGCGCTCCGCGGAGTGTTGTGCCGAGCATTTGTGGCGGGTGCATTTCAGGCAGTGGACTGAGCCGCGCATCATGACGACCGAGCAGGTGATCACGAAGATCAAGGCCAAGCGGTATCAGAATCGGCTGTGGATTGACATGGTCGATGGCGAGTTCGGATCGGACGCGAGCCTGCCAGTGGATCCGTGGGTGTTGGGGGCACTGATTGGCGATGGGTGTTTCTCCAAATCCACAATGATGTTTTCGATGTCTGCGGACGCAATGCTCGACCGCCTTCGTGAACGGATTGACCCTGAACCAGCGCTCACCTATGCCGGGCAATACGACTGGCGGATTGCTCGCCGCGACCAGTCGGCCGCGATGGGTGCGGGGAACGGCGTTCGTGTCACTCCGCTGCGGTTGGCAATCGAAAATCTCGGCCTGCTCAATCAGCAGAGTCACGAAAAGTTCATCCCCCGAACCTATCTCAACGCATCGCGTGAACAGCGCCTGGATTTGCTGCGTGGCCTACTCGATGCCGACGGCCGGGTGGAAAAGTGGGGCAGCATTCGCTATGTAACCACCAGTCCGCAACTTGCCGACGACGTAGTCGAGTTGGTGCGCTCGCTGGGTGGCTGGTGCACGCAGCGCCTCAAGCCGACACCCTTCGCAGTAGACGGTACCCGACGCGAGGGCGGCGACAGCGTCGTTCTCAACATTCATCATCCCGAGCCCAGATCGCTGTTGCTTCTATCCGAAAAGCAGACGCGCGCGGTCTTGAAGCCGGTGCGGCGACGCATGCCCACCTTTGCGTCCATAACACCGACACGTACGGCACCTACACAATGTATCTCCATCACGCATCCGTCGCGGCTCTACGTGACTGATGATTATGTGGTGACGCACAACACGGCGCTGGCAGTGAACATAGGCGAGCACGTCGCGCTGAATCTCAAGTTGCCAGTCGCCATTTTCTCCATGGAAATGGGTGCATCGCAATTGGCGTTGCGTTTGATCGGATCGGTGGGGAGGCTCGATCAGCTCGCGTTACGTACCGGGCGATTGAAGGGCGACGACTGGGAACGATTGTCCGCGGCGTTGGGGCGGTTGAATGAGGCGCCGATTCTCATTGATGAAACGCCTGCCTTGAACGCAATTGAAGTGCGATCTCGTGCGCGTCGCTTGCACAAGCAGTATGGTCAGTTGGGATTGGTGATCGTCGACTACATTCAGCTGATGCAGGCGAATTCCTCCGGGGAAAATCGCGCCACCGAAATTTCCGAGATCTCTCGCGCAATGAAATCACTGGCCAAGGAACTGAAGGTGCCGGTGATGGCGCTGTCACAGCTGAATCGATCGCTGGAACAGCGGCCAAACAAGCGGCCGGTGATGTCGGATCTACGCGAATGCGTCACTGGCGATACGCTGGTGATGCTTGCTGATGGTTCCTCCGTACCAATTCGTGAATTGGTGGGAACCACGCCGCGCGTGCTGGCGATGGATGCTGGGCATCAGATCTGCGTTGCCGATGCAGAGTGCGTTTGGTCCGTTGGTGTCAAGCCCATCCTCAGGATGACATTGGCCAGCGGCCGGATGTTGCGGGCCACCGGCAAGCACCGCATCTACGGCGATGCTGGATGGAAGAGGCTAGGGGAGATGCGGGTTGGTGACCGGGTTGCGCTTGCTTCGCAGAATGGCGTGGTCAATGCATTGGCGTCGCCTGGTAGCCATGCTGCGTGTCTGTTCGCCGCATTGGGTGGCGGTTCCGCGGTCGGATCGGTAGCGATGCTTGATACTCGGAAGGATGAACTGGTTTGGGATCAGGCGCAGGAGATTACACCGTGCGGATACGAGGAAGTCTTCGATTTGACTGTGCCGGGACCATCCTCGTGGCTCGCCGATAGCATCGTCTGCCATAACTCTGGCGCTATTGAACAGGATGCGGACGTAATCCTGTTCATTTACCGCGATGAGGTCTACAACCCCGAGACCCAAGACAAAGGGACGGCGGAAATAATCATCGGCAAGCAGCGAAACGGACCGATTGGGACGGTGCGGCTGACGTTCATGGGAGAGCACACCAGATTCGAAAATTTCGCTTCGCCGGGTAGTTATTAGGTTCTCTATTTCACGTTAGCCATGATTAAGCCCACACCGACAGATCTTCGTCGCGGTATGGCCCGCTACGGTAAAGGCGACCGGCCGTGGCCTGATCGAACCGTTGATTGGTTTGTTGCCTCCGAACTCGGCGAACTGTTCCCCCTCAAGTACACGTATGCGCTAGCGACGAATCAACGCCCCGCCACGTTCACTACCAATCAAGCCAAGGGTGCAATGCGAAACCTTGGGCTGGCATATGTTAGCTTGAAAGCACAACCGCAGAACTCAGCTGCGTTTGAAAAAGCGGTAAGCGCATCGCTAAAGGACAATATAGGCCGTCGCCAACGATTGGCAACTGCTTCGCGCGTACCCACAAAGTATGCAGTGGCCCAATTTGTCTTTCGTAGAAACCCGGATGTTGTAGCCGAGGCTCTAGTTCGCGCGCGTGGTTGTTGCGAAAGTTGCAAGAGACCCGCTCCGTTTTATCGAGTTACAGATGGCGCTCCATTTTTGGAGGTGCATCACAAAGTTACGCTGGCCGACGGTGGTGAGGACTCCGTCGAAAATGCTGTGGCTCTCTGTCCGAACTGTCATCGACAGTCACATCATGGCTAACCACGCGGTCAACTCG
>JANMCS010000390.1:0-6935 GCA_031361405.1 Betaproteobacteria bacterium | reverse complement strand
AGCCTCGCCTACAGGATCGCGTTGGACGGGCTACGCGAACGTCACGCCACCCGCCCAAACCACAACAGTGAGAGCGTGGCGGCCGCCACGGCCAGCACGGCGGCGGCGGCCGTGAACAGCGCGCTCACCTCGGTTTCCTTGCGCTCCAGCAGAAACTTGCTGTTGAGATTTTCGTAGATCGATTTGAGATCCGCCGCGCTGGCCGCGTGAAAATATTCGGCGGCCGTGATGCCGGCGATGCCTTTCAATGACTCCTCGTCGAAACGCATGAAGACCGACATGCCGTCGATGTCGATGGGCGCGCCGGCCGTGGTGCCGAAGCCCACCGTGAACACGCGCACGCCATGATCCGCCGCCATCCGCGCCGCCTGCAGCGGATCGGGACCGGTGGTGCGCCGGCCGTCGGTCAGCAGGATGATGGCCGCGGACGTGAACGAGCCCGGCGGCACGATCTTGACTTCCTTTTTCTCGGCCTTGGGCGCCACCGGCGCACCGCGTTCGCTGGGCAGCTTGCGCGCGCCGTCCCGCGGGCCGAAGTTGTTACCGAAGACCATGTTCTCGAGGTTGATGCCCTCGTCGGGAAAGATGGTGGCCAGCGAGGCGACGATGCCGCTGCCGATGGCGGTGTGCCGCTGCAGCTGGAAGCGGTCGATGGCCGCGATCAATTCCTCGCGGTCGCGCGTGGGCGGCTGCACCAGCAGCGCCGTACCCGCAAAGGTGACGATGGCCACCTTCACGTCGCCTGGCACCTGCTGCACGAAGTCGCGCGCGGCGGCCTGCGCGGCGACGATGCGGCTGGGCTGGATGTCGGTGGCGCGCATCGACAGCGACACATCGATGGCCAGCACGATCGTGCGACCTTCCGACGGCAGCGTCACCATCGCGCTGGGCCGCGCGATGGCAACGATCGCCGCGAACAGTGCCAGCAGGAACAGCGCCGGCGGCAGGTGGCGCCGCAGTGCCTGGCCTGGACCGATGGCCTGCCTGACGATGCCGAGGTCGGCAAAGCGCACGGCCACTTTCTTTCGACGAAGCAACGCGAGGTAGGCCCCGACCAGGATCGGCACCAGCAGCAGCAGCCAGAGATATTGCGGCCAGAGAAAAATCACCAGTCACCTTCCCGCGGGCGAGGCGCGCACAGCCGTTAACTGTAGCACCGACGGGGGCGCGTGCGAATGGCCGGTCGCCCCAACCACGGTGGACATCCTTGGCGTGGATCCCGGCCCACCGCGCCGCGTAGAATCCGCAGTCCATTCCGGAAATGGCGTTTCCGTCAGCCTACCGTGAACTTCTTCCGCGATCTTTCCCTGTCGGCCGTCGTGGCCGGCTTCGTCACGGTGCTGGTGGGTTTCACCAGCTCGGCGGTGATCGTGTTCGCCGCGGCGCAAGGATTGCGCGCGTCGCCGGCCGAGATAGCCTCGTGGATGTGGGCGCTGGGCCTCGGCATGGGTGTGACCTGCATCGGCCTGTCGCTGCGTTATCGCATGCCGGTGGTCACCGCGTGGTCGACGCCGGGCGCGGCCATGCTGATCACTGCCACGGCCGGCATTGCGATGCCGGAGGCCATCGGGGCGTTCATCGTCTGCGCCGCGCTGATCACGCTGGTGGGTTTCACCGGCTGGTTCGAGCGCGCGATCGAGCGCATCCCGCTGGCGCTGGCTGCCGCCATGCTGGCCGGCGTGCTGCTGCGCTTCGGTCTCGATGTATTCGTGGCCATGACGACGCAGTTCGGCATGGTGTTCGCGATGTTCTGCCTGTATCTCGTGGCGCGACGCTGGCTGCCACGCTACGCCGTGCCGGCGGCGCTGGTGCTCGGACTTGTCATCGCCGCTGCGCTGGGGCTGCTCGATTTCAGCGGCGTGCGATGGGCGCTCGCAACGCCGGTGTTCACGGCGCCGACGTTCTCAGTAGCAGCCATGATTGGCGTGGCGTTGCCGCTGTTCGTGGTGACGATGGCCTCGCAGAACGTGCCGGGAGTGGCCGTGATGCGGGCCTCCGGCTACCAGCCACCCGTGTCGCCGATCATCGGCTGGACCGGCGTGGCCACGCTGGTGTTGGCGCCCTTCGGGGCGTACGCGCTCAACCTCGCGGCCATCACGGCGGCCATCTGCATGGGCCGCGAAGCCAATGAGGATCCTGCGAAGCGCTATGTCGCGGCGGTCAGCGCTGGCGTGTTCTATGTATTGATCGGTGTCTTCGGCGCCACGGTGGCGGCGCTCTTCGCGGCATTTCCGCGCGAGCTGGTGCTGGCCATCGCCGGGCTGGCCCTGCTCGGCACGATCGGCAACGGACTGGCCACCGCGCTGGCGCGGGACACGCAGCGCGAGCCGGCGCTGATCACGTTCCTGGTCACCGCGTCCGGGGTCAGTCTCTTCGGCATCGGTTCGGCGTTCTGGGGTCTCGTGGCCGGCGTCCTAGCGCTGCTGGTGCTGCGGGCGGGTACCATGGCGACTCCGCCCCCTTCACGTTGACGACATGCCATGCGCTTTGACGCCGCCGCAACTGCATTCGAAACACGCGTCCGCGCCCGCGGCCTGGCCGTGGATGCGCTGGGGGTCGTCGACGCGCTGGCCCTCATGGTGGCGTTCTACCGCGACGAGCCGGTGACCGGCATCTCCCAATGGTTCGAGGACGCGCTCAAGTATTCGTCGGGGGTGCGCGATCGCGGTCAGGGCGTGCACTTCGAGATCAACCTGGCGCGAGTGCTCACCACGCGGCGCGAGGGAGCGCCACCGCTGGTGCGCGAGCTGGAGCTCACGTGGCGCTTTGCAGTCAGCCACGACCTGCGCGGCCTACCCCGCGTCGAGCATTGGTGCAGCGCGCGCGCTGACCTGCCGGCCTTCGAGGTCATGGTGCGCGACAGCGAGTCCTTCGCCGCCGCGCAGCGCGAAACGGCGCTCTCGGTGAGCCTTTTGCTTGCCAACGCAGCTGGTTAATCCGCCATGACCACGCTACGCACGCGGGCGTTGACGGCGGGGGTGGTCGCCCTGGCCCTGGTGGGTGCGTTGGTGTATGCGCTGCATGCCGCCGGCAAGGCCGAGGGCGGCGGACCGCTGGGCACCGGACCACTCATCGCGGATATCAACCTCGGCCTCGAATTGCTGTTGGTGCTGGGCTTGACCTTCGGCGCGGCGCTCGCGCGCGCCGGCAACATCGAGGCGCATCGCGTCAACCAGACGATCTGGGTGCTGGTCAACGGCGCACTGGTGCTCTTCATCATGATCTCGGCGATGGCGAGCTTCAAGCTTCCCAATCTCAAGGCGCTGACCGATGTCGGCAACGCGATCACCGTGCTGCACGCCATCTTCGGCGTAGTGACCGTGGCCAGTGGCACGTGGCTGGTGCTGCAGATGAACGACGTGCTGCCGGCGCGCTGGCACATCCGGTGGTGGAAGGGCCTGATGCGCGCCACGCTGGTCGGCTATTGGGCGGTTGCGCTGCTTGGCATCGCGACTTACTACTACTGGTACGCGGCCTGACCCGCACGATCGACCGGGTTGCCGCCGCCGGAAGGCGGGCTGGCGTTCGGGCGCAAAGGCGCCCATGATCGGACTCCCGCAGCGCTTCTTTCCGGAGTTGTCACCATGGTAATCTGTCCCGTCGCCATTGCCGTCGGTTGCAAGAAGTGCCCGATCTTCAAGATGTGCCCGGTAAAGGGCATCATCGGCGATTACAAGTCGCCCGCGGCCGAGCCCGAAAAGCGCGCCTCTGCCAAGGCCAAGTCCAGTCCCGCCAAATCGCGGTCCGCCAAGTCGCGCGCGCGCCGGAAATAAGCAGCCAGCTTCATGGTCGATCGCGTCCTGGCCGATGCGACGGTTGCGTTTCACCTGGCGTTCATCCTGTTTGTCATGGTCGGCGGCGCGCTGGTATGGCGCCGTCCGGCGTGGGCGTGGTTGCATGTGCCTGCAGTGGCGTGGGTTGCATGGCTTGAATTCACGCACGCCACCTGTCCGTTGACGCCACTCGAGAACATGCTGCGCGCGCGCGCCGGCGACGCCGGCTATACCGACGGCTTCATCGAACACTATGTCGAGCCGGTGATCTATCCGCGCGGGCTGACGCCCGACAGTCAGCTGGTGTTGGGCGCACTGGTCGTCCTGCTCAATATCGTCGTATACGCGCTGGTGTGGCGGCGCGCCCGTCGCGCCGGCGCACCGCGAGGCCTGGCTGCATGAGCGTGGACGTGGCGATGGCCGGGCAGGCGCCGGATGGCACGGCGGTGGCCTCCATCGTCCTGGCCAATCGTCACGGCCTGCGCGCCACGCTGCTGTCGTGGGGAGCGCTGCTGCAGAAACTCGAGGTGCCCGACCGCGACGGCCGCGTGGGCGATGTCGTGCTTGGCTTCGACACGCTGGCACCGTATCTCGTGCGCCATCCCAACTTCGGCGTGACCGTGGGCCGCGTGGGCAATCGCATCGCCGGTGCGCGCTTCGCGCTCGACGGCATCGAGTACGCGTTGGCCGCCAACAACGGACCCAACTCGTTGCATGGCGGCAATGTCGGATTCTCCAAACGCAACTGGACGTGGCACGTGGAGGGCGATCACGCGGTGCGCTTCGAATATGTGAGCCCCGACGGCGAGGAAGGCTATCCCGGCACGTTGCTCGTGGCGGCGACCTATGCGCTCGACGACGACAAAGGGCTGGTGCTCGATTGGATGGCCACCACCGATCGCGCCACGGTGGTCAATCTCACCAATCACAGCTACTTCAACCTGGCGGGACGCGGCGACGTGCGCGATCATCGCGTCACCTTGAACGCCGATGCCTTCCTGCCGGTGGATGCCGTATCGATTCCGCTGGGCGAGCTGCGCCCGGTGGCCGGCACGCCGATGGACCTGCGCAGCCCGACACGTATCGGTGATCGCCTCGATGCGCCGGACGCGCAGATGCGCGTGGTGGAAGGCGGCTTCGATCACACCTTTGTGCTGCAGGCCGGCCCTGAATTGCGGCACGCAGCGCGCGTGGTCGATCCAGGCAGCGGGCGGGTGATGGACGTGCATGCCTCGCAGCCGGGCGTCCAGTTCTACACGGCCAACAAGCTCGATGGCACGTTCGTCGGCAAGGACGGCGCGGCATACGGCAAATACGCGGGGCTGTGCCTCGAGACGCAGCACTTTCCCGATTCGCCCAACCAGCCGGCGTTTCCGTCCATCGTGTTGCGCCCGGGCGAGGAATATCGCCATCGCGCCGTCTACCGGTTTTCCGTTGAAGGTTGACCCGCGAGGCTGAAAATAAGTAGGGTCAGACTCCACTTATTGGGGCGTCGGCCACTCCGATAAGTGGAGTCTGACCCTACTTATTCTTATTGGGGCGTCGGCCACTCCGATAAGTGGAGTCTGACCCTACTTATTTCTCGCGCGCACCTTCGCCGACTAGGTGCTCACGAGCTTGCGATGCGCCTGCACGCTCATCAGCACGCCGAGGCCGATGAACAGCGACACCATCGCCGTGCCGCCATACGACACCAGCGGCAGCGGTACGCCTACGACGGGAAGCAGGCCCGAGACCATGCCCATGTTGACGAAGGCATAGGTAAAGAGCATCAGCGTGATCGATCCGGCGAGAAGCCGCGCAAATAAAGTCGACGCATTGGCGGTGATGACCATCGCACGCCCGATCAGCAGGATGTAGAGCACCAGCAGCAACGCGTTGCCGATCAGTCCGAATTCTTCGCCGAATACCGCGAAGATGAAATCGGTGTGCCGCTCCGGCAGGAAGTCGAGATGCGTCTGCGTGCCGTTCAGCCAGCCCTTGCCGATGACGCCGCCCGATCCGATCGCAATGGACGCCTGCGTCGAGTGATAGCCCGCACCCAGTGGATCGCGGCCGGGGTCGATGAACGTGAGAATGCGCTCGCGCTGGTAATCGTGCATCTGGCTCCACAGGAACGGAGCAGCGGCCCCGCCGGCGACGGCCATGCCGATGATCACTTTCCACGACAGGCCGGCCAGGAACAACACGTAGAAGCCCGACGCACCAATCAGCACCGACGTGCCGAGGTCGGGCTGCCGCTTGATCAGCAGCACCGGAACCACGATCAGCGTGGCGGCAATGGCAAAATCCTTCCAGTTGATGCGACCTTCGAACTTCTGGAAATACCACGCCAGCATCAGCGGCAGCGCGATCTTCATCAGCTCGGAGGGCTGCACGCGGACGAAGCCCAGGCTCAGCCAGCGGCGCGAACCATTGACCACAACGCCGAACAGCGCGACCCCGACGAGCAACAACACGCCGAGCACATAGAGCGGCAGTGCAGCGCGGGCGAGCGTCTGCGGCGCGATGTTGGCCAGGATCCACATCAGCGCGAGCGCGAAACCCAGCGACATCAACTGCGTGGTGACGCGGGACACGCTCTGGTCGGCGGCCGAAAACAGCGTGACCAGCCCGACGCCCACCAGCGCCAGCGCGCACGCCAGGAGGAAATTGTCGATGCGGCGCGTCAGCGCGTCCCACAGGCGCCCGGCGAGTTCAAGCAGCGGCATCAGTCGGTCACGTCTTCCCCTTCCTTGATCGGGACCGCCGGCGCGGGGCCGGGTTCGGTCTTGCCGAGCAGGAAGTAGTCGAGCACCTTGCGCGCGATGGGCGCGGCCGCGGCGGCGCCGAAGCCGCCGTTTTCCACCAGCACCGCGAGCGCGATGCGCGGCTTGTCGGACGGCGCGTAGGCCATGAACCACGCGTGGTCGCGCAGGCGCTCGTCGATCTTGCCCGCGCTGTATTTCTCGCCCTTGAGCGAGTAGACCTGCGCGGTGCCGGTCTTGCCGCCGGAAGTGTATTTCGCATTGAGAAACGCCGCGGCGCTGGTGCCTTCCTTGTTGACGCCCACCAGCGCATTCTTGATGAACGCGATGTGTTCCGGCTTGGCCGCGATCGTATGCGTGGGCTGCGGCGCCACGGTGCGCTCTTCGCCGGTCTTGAGATTGACGATCTTCTTGA
>JANMCS010000366.1:0-2317 GCA_031361405.1 Betaproteobacteria bacterium | reverse complement strand
CATCGGCGACGAGTCGGCCGGTCAGCGGGTCGATAACTACCTGACGCGCCTGCTGAAAGGGGTCCCGAAGAGCCATATCTACCGCATCCTGCGCAGCGGCGAGGTCCGCGTGAACAAGGGTCGGGTGGGTCCGGATGCCCGACTGGTGCTGGGCGATGTGGTCCGGATCCCCCCGGTGCGCACGGCCGCCCCGGCCTATCCGGGGGAACCGGCGCCGCATCATGTCCGCGCCGGCGCCGCCCTGCCCATCCTGTACGAGGACGACGCGCTGATCGTGATCGACAAGCCGTCGGGCCTGGCAGTACACGGCGGTAGCGGCATTGCAGCGGGCCTGATCGAGCAGCTGCGCGCCGCGCGGCCGCAGGCCAAATTCCTGGAACTCGTTCATCGGCTCGATCGCGACACGTCCGGCGTGATGCTGGTCGCGAAGAAACGTGCGGCGCTGGTCGACCTGCATGCCCAGTTGCGCGACCACGGCTTTGACAAGCGCTACCAGGTGCTCGTGCGCGGCCGCTGGCGCGACGCGATGCGGCGCGTGAAGCTCGGCTTGCACAAGTTTTCCACCGCCGACGGCGAGCGGCGAGTGCGCGTGGACGACGACGAGGGGCAGGAATCGGAAACCATTTTCCGGCGACAGGCGACGTGGTTCGATCGCGAGCCGCCGCTGGCGCTGCTCGAAGCGGAATTGAAGACCGGCCGCACGCACCAGATCCGCGTGCATCTCACGCATCTCGGCTTTCCGTTGGCGGGCGACGACAAGTACGGCGATTTCGCGTGGAACAAGGAACTGGCGCGTACGGGCCTGAAGCGGATGTTCCTGCATGCGCAGACCTTGGCCTTCGATCACCCGGTCACGCGCGAACGGATGAGCTTTGTCGCGCCGCTCCCGCCGGAGCTGGCGCGCTTCATCGCACGGCTCGACGCGTCCCCCGATCCCGATGCGTGATCAAGGCGCACGCCGATTCCGTTTGCTGGTGTTCGATTGGGACGGCACGCTGTCCGATTCGACGACGATGATCGCGCATGCCATCCAGGCGGCGTGCGGCGACGTGGGCGAGCCGGTGCCCGCTCTCAACGCGGCGCGCTTCGTGATCGGACTGGGGCTCGCGGATGCGTTGACCCGGGTGGCGCCGGCGTTGCCCGCGGCGCGCTATCCGGAATTGTCCGCGCGTTTTCGCCATCACTACCTCGCCCGCGAGGACGACATTCCGCTGTTCGAGGGCGCCTTCGACCTGCTGCACGACCTCGACGCGGCGGGGTACCTGCTGGCGGTGGCCACCGGCAAGAATCGCGCGGGCCTCACGCGGGCGCTGGCGAAGCATGGTCTTGCCGCGCGCTTTCACGCGACGCGCTGTGCAGACGAGGGGATGCCCAAGCCGCATCCCGACATGCTGCTGCACCTGATGGACCGTCTCGCGGTGAATGCCGACGAGACGCTGATGATCGGCGATACGACGCACGATCTCGAGCTCGCGCGCAACGCGAAGACGGCCGCACTTGCCGTCGCCTATGGCGCCCACGAAGCGGCGGGACTCGCGGCGCTGCAGCCGGAGGCGACCGCGCATTCCGTCGCGGATATGCGGACGTGGCTGGCCACGCACGGCTGAAATAAGTAGGGTCAGACTCCACTTAATTAAGTAGGGTCAGACTCCACTCAATCGGGTGCGGCTTTCGGGTAAGTGGAGTCTGACCCTACTTATTTCGGCCTCGCCTACGGGAATTAATCGCCGTCGTTGTTGAGAATGCCCAGCGAAATGCCGCGGGCGATGGCTTCCGGCCGGTTGATCGCGCCGAGCTTGGTCTTGATGTTGCGAAAGTGAAAGTTCACCGTGCGTTCCGCCACAGACAAACGCTCGCCGATGTCGGCACTGGTGAGCCCGCGCGCCGCCAGCGACAGGCAATCGCGCTCGCGAAACGACAGCCCGCGATGCTCGCGGTGACGTGTCGCGCGTGGCTGCGGCCACTTGGCGATGCATCCGTGCAGCGCGATCGCAATCAGCAGCAGGTTGCCCACGTGCGGCGCGATGCGATCCCGCAGCGTGGCGTCGGCACCCGCGATGCCTACGTCAAAGGTCACGGTCACCCAGCGCGCGGAACCTTCGTACAGTGAGATGACGACGCCGCCGGCCAGGCCATTGCGGCGCGCATCGTCCACAAAGCGCTGCACGCGCCAATCGGATGCGCATTCGCGGGCATCCCAGAGATAGGGCGCGAGATGGCGGCGAGAGGGTGTCAGCCGGGGATCGAGCGCAATGTAGGCTTCGCGCCGATAGCGGGTCGACCAGGCGCAGGGGAGCGTCGTCCAGCGCAGGTCGCC
>JANMCS010000317.1:0-2208 GCA_031361405.1 Betaproteobacteria bacterium | reverse complement strand
AGACCGCGACCGAGACCCTGCGGGCGAGGCAGGCGTGATGCTCGCCTACATCGCCCGCCGCCTGCTGGCGACGATTCCCGTGATGGCGGTCGTCGCCATCTTCGTGTTTGCATTGCTGCGGCTCACGCCCGGCGATCCGGCGGCGATCATCGCGGGCGCCTCGGCCACGTCGCAGGACATCGTCGACATCCGCGCCAAGCTGGGACTGGACCGGCCGCTCATCGCGCAGTTCTTCGTGTGGATCGGGCACATGTTCACCGGCGATTTCGGCGAATCGTTCTTCTTCAAGAAGAAAGTGGCGGACCTGATCGGCGACCGCGTCGGTCCCACGCTGGCGCTGGCCACGACGACGATGCTGCTGTCGATCGCAATCGCCGTGCCGCTGGGCGTGCTTGCCGCATGGCGCCAGGGCACGTGGGTGGACCGTGTCGTGATGGGCTTCTCCGTGCTGGGCTTTTCGGTGCCGGTGTTCGTCATCGGCTACGCGCTGATCTACGTGTTTGCCGTCGAACTTGCGTGGCTGCCGGTGCAGGGCTATCAACCGTTGAGCCAGGGTTTCTGGGGCTTTCTGCAACGATTGATCCTGCCGTCGGTAGCGCTCTCGGTGATCTACATCGCGCTGATCGCGCGGATCACGCGCACCAGCGTGCTTGAAGTGCTGGGCGAGGATTACATCCGCACGGCCCGCGCCAAGGGGCTCACGGATCGCGTGGTGCTGATGCGCCATGCGCTGCGCAACGCCGCGGTGCCGATCGTCACGGTGATCGGCATCGGGGTCGCGCTGCTGATCGGTGGCGTGGTCGTCACTGAAAGCGTGTTCAGCATCCCGGGGCTCGGCCGGCTCACGGTCGATGCCGTGCTGGCGCGCGATTATCCGACGGTGCAGGCGGTCATCCTGCTGTTTTCCTTCGTGTACGTGCTGATCAACCTGCTGATCGATCTCGTCTACACCGGACTCGACCCCCGGATCCGCTATTGAACGCCACCGCTGACGCCATCGGACTCGAAGCCCCCGCAGTGCCGCCACCGGCACCGCGCGCCGGCACGTGGCGCCGGCTGGCGCGTAATCCGGGGGTTGTGATCGGCGCCGTCATTCTCGCGGTGATTCTGGGGATCGGGCTGGCAGCGCCACTGCTCACGACCTTCGATCCCGCGGAGATCAATCCCGCCTACCGCAACAAGAAGCCGGGCACCGAGGTCACGCTCCGCCGCGACGACGGCACCAAGGTGGTGGTCACGCACTGGATGGGCACCGATACGCTCGGTCGCGACGTCTACGCCCGCGTGCTCTACGGCGCGCGGGCGTCGCTGCTGGTGGGTGTCGCGGTGGCGCTGACCAGCGTGGCGCTCGGCATGTGGATCGGCCTGGTCGCCGGCTACTTCCGCGCGGTCGATGCCGTCGTGATGCGGGTGATGGATGGGCTGATGGCCATTCCCGCCATTTTGCTCGCCATCGCGCTGGTGTCGTTGTCGTCGGCCGGGCTTGGCATCGTGATCATCGCGATTGTCGTGCCGGAAATCCCGCGCGTGGTCCGGCTCGTGCGCTCCGTGGTGCTGTCGATCCGGGAGGAGCCCTACGTGGAAGCGGCGATTGCGGTGGGCACGCCCATCCCGCTGCTGCTGGTGCGCCACGTATTGCCCAACACCATTCCGCCACTGATCGTGCAGGGCACGTACATCGCGGCCTCGGCGATCCTGATCGAGGCGATCCTGTCGTTCCTCGGCGTGGGCATCCCGCCGCAGACGCCGACGTGGGGCAACATCATGGCGGAGGGGCGGACACTCTTCCGCGTGTTCCCGCACAACATCCTTTTCCCCGGTGTCCTGCTCGCGCTGACAGTGCTGGCGGTCAACATGCTGGGTGATGGCCTGCGCGACACGCTCGACCCCCGCATGAGCAAGCGGCTGTGACGCGACCCGCAGCGGTGCATTGATGGCGGACGTCATCCTCGACGTCCGCAACCTGGCGATCGCGCTGCCGCCCGGCGCCGATCGCGCGGACGCCGTCACCGGCGTGAACTTCGACGTGCGGCGCGGTGAAATCGTGTGCCTGGTCGGCGAGTCGGGGTCGGGCAAGACCGTGATCGCGCATGCCGCGATGGGCCTGGTACCCAAGGGCCTGGCCGCGCGGCAGGGTGAACTCCTGCTGGACGGCGAAAATCTCCTCGCTGCCACGCCCGCCCGCTTGCGGGCGCTGCGGTGCACGCG